>JBDSME010000709.1:0-4491 GCA_039916065.1 Polyangia bacterium | reverse complement strand
TGGGGCCCCCCGCCTGGTCCTCCAGGGTGCGGGCGCGTCCGTCCCAGAAGAAACTCTCGCCCCAGGCCAGGTTGACCAGCGCCGGGGCGTTCCGCGTTCCTTGCCGCTGGTCGACCCCGGTTGAGACCGCCGTTGGCTCCGCGAACGCGTACCGCTGCTGGTGGCAGGTACCGCACGAAACAGTATTGTCGCGTGATAACCGGGTTTCGAAGAACAGCCGCTTGCCGAGCTGCGCGCGCGCCTCGGTCAACACATTGTCGGCTGGGCCGAGTCCGCCGAGGGGGCCGGCGGGAAATCCTGGCGGCGCCTCGCCTCTCACCAGCGGTTCGGCGTTTTCCTGCTGGCAGGCGGGGCCACCCCCTTCGGATGACCCTTTTCGGCATTCCACCCGATCATCACAGCCCAACCCGCAGGCGACCATCAAGGCCGCCGCGAGGTTGAGCCTCCTGGTCATGGCGCGCTCAACACGAACAGGGGGGCCGTCCGGGCGGCTCGGCGAACCTTCTCGCCCGCGATGACCTCGGTGCTGGAAATCCCGGCGAAGCCCGAGAGATCGATGTTCGCGACGGCCGCCTTGAACACCTCGCCCATGCTCAGGCGCAACCTCCCGCTCACCTTACCCGTGACCGGCACCAGCACCGCACCGGGCGCGTGAACGATGGGCGCGAAGATCCGCCCCACCTGCCCACCCATGTGGATCATCGGCGGAATCAGCGACGGGAGCGCGGACATCCCGCCATCGACCGCGGAGGCGCCGGCGTCGGTATCCGGCGTCGTTCGCGGTGACATGCGTGATTCGAAGCGCAAGAACAGATAGCCGAACCCGTGCGGCCACGTCATCTGGGAGCTTTCGGAGAGCGGAGGCTGGCGGCTGGTCGGGCCCGCGTTACAAGGGTCGGTGATGCCCAACATGAAGTCGATCCCACTATAATTGCCGGCCGGCGCCAGAACACGGAGGCGCAGCGAGTCGCCGTCCTCCGCGTTGACCAGATGAACACCATATTTCTCTGGACCGCCCGCCGCCGTGACCAGATCGGCGGACACCGAAGTGCCATCGTCGCGAAGCAATGACACCTGCGAAACGTAGAACCGCAGATTCAGCGGCGTCAGCGTCCCTCCCGCCGCGAGGGGGTTTTCTTCGCCAATCACCAGGGGCTTGCCCTCGAGGTCAAACTCCGTCACCAGTTCCATAACGGTACCGGTGGAGAGCCGGGGCGTTGGATTTTCGGGACAGCCACCGCCGTCGCCTGCATCGGAGCCCGCATTCCCATCGACGCCCGAATCCGGCCCGGTCTGAGCGGCGGGCGCACCACCACCGCTCCCTAGCGGGCCCCCACCCCGCCCGCCCGTCGCCGCCTCACCCCCGGTGCCCGAATTCCCGCTGGCCGGTTTGGCAGAGGTGCAGCCCGGTCCCACCGAGAATGTCGTCGCCAGAACGATGGTGACCAGCCAGCGGAACAGAAGCGAGAGACCTCCGGAAATGACGGCACGGGCCATGGGTTTCTCCTTGCGGTTCACCAAGAATGAAAACATCACTCACCTTGGGTGTCGTGCGGCCGCGAGACCTTACAAAGTTGGGGCCCGGGACATTCAACCAGCGGCGGCGTAAGCGTGGCCACTGCGGGAGCCGGCGCAGCGCGGCAAAGCGCGGTGCATTTTCTTGAGCCTTACGCGTTCCGCGCGTGATGGACCAAGAGAGATCGCGACCGATCTATTCATGGTATGCCCCGACTGGCGTCCCAGACCAGGTGTCGAGAGGCCGAGTCCCAGCGACGGTTCGCCGTCTGGGCTCAGACTCGCGCCATCGCCTCGGAAACTCTTGTCGGAAAGGTTGGAATGACATGACATCTCACCGTAGGTTGGTTCACCTGGGCGCCCTGGCCCTCATCATCGGTGCTTGTGCCGCCGACAACTCGAACGGCAGCGGCTCCGGTGGAAGCACCGGAAGCCATACGGGCGGAGCGCCCGGCAGCGGTGGAGCACTCAGCTCGGGTGGAACGACCGGCTCAGGTGGTGACACGGCGACCGGCGGCGCAGTGGCCACAGGCGGCGCGGTGGGCTCGGGGGGCGAGTCAGCCACGGGAGGTAGTGCTCCGGACGGGACCGGAGGTGCGGGCCCCGGTGGAGGCGGACGGGGCGGTAATACGAGCCCCGCAACGGGGGGATCTACGGGCGCCGGCGGAGCGGGCATGGGATTGCCGCTAAAGAACGCGCCGGTCCCGAGCCCCGGTTGTGGCAAACCGGCGACGATTACCTCCAGTAAATACCCTGAGTACAGGCACATCATGAGCAGCGGAGATCAGCGCGATTACGTGATCGACCTGCCCCCCAACTACGATATGAGCAAGCCGTATCGCTTCATCATGGGGTCGCATGGCTCTGGCGGCGAGGGCAACGACATACAGAGGGAGAAATACTACGGTCTCCAGAACATAGCCGAGCTCGCCAGCTCGACTATCTTCGTCTCGGCCAGCGGACTGGGCGGCAGCTGGGGACTGAAGGACGTTCCTCTGTTCGACGACATTCTCAAGTTTGTGGGCGAGGGCGCTTGCGTCGACACGTCCCGCGTCTTCGTCCTTGGGTTCAGCTTCGGCGGCATGTACAGCTACTCGCTCTCCATGACGCGCCAGAAGACTATTCGCGCCGGCATCGGTATGTCTCCGGCCAACTACAACATTCAAATTCCCACGAAGTCGCACGATCCGATCGCCTGGATGCAATCGACCGGGATGAGCGATAAGACCTGTCCCTGGATCTCTAACGAAGCATCGATGAAAGGGTCGAAGTTCATCGCGATCGAACACGGCACGGACAATGGATGCACAGTGCCCAACCCCATACCGACCTGGACGTCCGGTGGTATCCTGTGTAACGACTTCGCCGGGTGCAAGGCCGGGTTTCCCACCAGGGTGTGCACGTTCAACGGCGGACATGGTCTTCCGCCCGGAGCCTCTCAGTGGATGTGGACGTTCATCAGCCAATTCTAGCGGGTCCATCATGAGGCAGGCCCGCCGCTCACGAACCGAGCGGCGGGCGTCTCGCTTGAGTCCTGCCGGCCCAAGATGCACGCCACCTCCGTCAGCTCCATTTCAGGCGGCGACCCGAAGGAGCTCCACCAGGAGACATTGATGTCTGTCACTTGTCGCATTTTCGTGTCCTTCGTGATTGCCGGCTGCGTGGCCGGCTGCTCCCCAGGCGCCGACCCGGTGGGCTCGGCAGATTCGGGTGGCACGGGCGGTACGGCGCACCCGCCCAGCCAGTCAGGAGGGGCCACTCCCAATCCTCAGGGCAGCGGGGGAATGGCGACCCCGGCAACAGGGACCGGTGGGTCCGACATCAGCGGCAGCGGGGGGACCAGCGGCAGCGGGGGGACGACGACGGGCAGTGGCGGTGGCACCTCTACCGGCGGGGACGCCGGGACTGGCGGCGCCGCCGGTGGTCGCGAGGTCGGAACCGGGGGCGCGGGGGCGCGCGGTGGTGGTGCGGGACAGGGTGCCAGTGGCAGCGGCGGCAACACTGGAGGCGGAGGCAAGCCCGATCAGGGCTCATTGCCGGCAATCACCATCCACATGGCCGGCGACTCGACGATGTCCAACTATGCCGCGAGCACCACCCAGGAAGGGTGGGGCCAGGAGTTCGGGCAATTTTTCATCAGCAAGGTAGCAATCAACAATCAGGCTCAAGGCGGCGCCAACATCCAGGCGTTTTTCGGTAGTCGCTGGAAGAACCTGCTGAACAGCGTCAAGGCCGGTGACTACGTGTTCGTTGCGTTCGGCATCAACGACAGCGGGACCGCGCACGGCCCCGTCAGTCCCCAGGCATTCCAGTCCGAGATGGAGACCATGGCGGACGAGGTCGCGGCCAAGAAGGCCACCATGATCCCTACGACGTCGTCGCCGTTGCAAGTGTGGTCCGGCGCCACAATAAACAATTCCCGGCTGCAGCCCTATTGTGACGCGACGAAAGCCGTGGGCATGCGCAAGACTCTGCTGGTCGATGACCTGAACGCGCGCGGGGTCGAGTACTACAACATGATCGGCATGGGCGCCGCGAACGCCATCACGTACCAAGGCGACAAGGCCCACTTCAACAAGCAAGGGGCCACGGAGATGGCGCGGCTCGCTTCGCAGGAACTCAAGCGGATCAATAGTCCACTGGCCGCCTACCTGAAGTGAACGCCCGCGCCCATCGCGCGCGCCATAGCTCTGGGCAGGCGGCTGCGCCCATCAAACACCAACGCCGCGACGCATAACGAGGCGGGCGACGTCACCCACGCCGCAGACTGTCGCGAGGCCGCTCTCAGATTTCTGACGATGATGCCCGGGGCAGGCGATACTTGTCCCCTGTGAGACGGGGTTTCGGGCTGGCATGGGGCGTGCTGCGTGCTGCATGTCCCGTCCTGCGGGGCAAAACAAGGAGGTCGATCATGATGAGGCACGCCGGTAAGAAGTGCTTGGCGACGGTGGCGGTTCTCGGGGCACTGGCAGGGGT
>JBDSME010000708.1:0-8000 GCA_039916065.1 Polyangia bacterium | reverse complement strand
TCTCGCACTCCGGGATGGCGCGGCCCATGGACCCCGGCCGGCGATCGACTTCATCGGGAGGCAGATAGGTGGACCGAAAAGCCTCCGACAACCCGTACATCAAGTAGATGCGCGTGTGCGGCAGGTGTTCGCGATAGCGCTTCACCAGTTCCACCGGAAACACCCCGCCGGAGTTTGTGATGTAGCGCAAATGCGGGAAAGGGCGCTTGGGCAACGGCGAATGCCGCTGCATGAGCTGTATCCACAGGGTAGGCACCCCCGCCATGGCGGTGATCTCGAACTTCTCCAGAGCGCGGCAGATGTCCGCTGGAAAATGCGAACGCAGCAGGAAGATGGTGGCGCCCTGGCCAACCGCCGTGAGGAGCTGATTTAATCCATAATCGAAGCTGAACGGGAGCACGCTGAGGATCCGCTCATCGGGACGAATCTCCAGGTACCGGGTGACGATGCGCGCACCAGCCAGCAGATTGGCGTGTGAGATCAAGATGCCCTTGGGGCGGCCCGTCGATCCCGAGGTGTAAAGAATGATCGCCGGGGCGTCGCCACCCGGAAGCTCCGTGCGTGCGCCGGCGCCACCGTTGCTGTTGCTGTTGCTGTCGCTGTCGCGCGCGGAAGGCGACGGTGCTGTCCCCAGCGCGGTCAGGTCCAGCTCGAGGTGCGGTGTCCCTTCGTACGCCGCCGCATCGATGCCCGCCAGCTTCCGCGGACTGGAGATCAGCAGCTTGCTTCCGCTGTCGTCCAGGATGTGGCGCACCTGCGTGGCCCGCAGACTTTCATTGATGGGTACCGCGATGGCCCCGGCATTCCAGATTCCGTAAAGCGCGATTGCGGACTCCAGCGTCTTGTCGAGGAAGATGGCCACCCGGTCCCCGCCAGTGACCCCGGCGGTCGCCAACCTATCCGCCAGCCCCATGACGGTTCTTTCGAAGGTGGAATAATCCAGGCTCCGATCACCGTCGACGACCGCCTGCTTGCCGGGCAATCGACGGGCGGTCGCGCGCAAGGCATCTTCTATTCTATTCAATTCGTCTCTGGACGAATTCATATGGACGGGAAGGCTAACACACGGGGGTGCGGATTCGACGCGCGCGGCCGGAGTAATAGCCGGGCGCGGACTCGCTGAACGTGGCGACGGCCAGGGCCGTGGCGCGGACGATCAGCGTGCCGGCGGTGAGCGGGATCCCGAGGTAAACACGTCGTTCTTGGTGAGAAAGCGACCTGCGAACGTCATGGGAATGCCAATGCCACCACGACCCCGCTCATCCGCATCGCGTGCGGCGTGGATGTGAAGGTGCGGTTCCGAGCTGTGTCCCGAATGTCCCGACAGGCCAAGCAGTTGCCCCGCGGTCACATCCTGCCCAGGTCGACAGCACACAGATCCCTGTTGCAAATGCGCCATGACCACGGTTGCTTCGGTGCCGGCACAGTCGATGGCGACGTAGTTCCCCGCTGGCTCGCGAACGTCGCCGCTGGGAATGGCCGACGCGGGTAACGAGTCGACCTCGTAACGCAGCCGCCCCCTGCAGGGCGCCAGCACCGGAGCGCCAAAGATGAAATAGCGGCGCGGCTCTGACGGAAGAACGCCTTCAGCGCGGCGATCTGAAATTCCGAGGCTGGTGATGTCGAGCGCGTATTTTTGTGACGCGTTGACGTGATGGTAGTTGAGGAGAAGGGAGGCACCGCCCTGAACTACATAGAAACGTCCATCTTTCAGGGGAAAGTTCAGAGCCACGGCATCCGGCAATGGGCCCTTGACGAGTGCCAATGCCACAACGGAAAAGATCGCGCCGGACAGCGTCACGCGTCCCCAGCAGGCCAGCGTGAGCGGCGCGGTATCGGTGATCCGGGGCCGAAGCGCCAGCAGGAGGATCGCCCCCAAAGCGACCGTTCCGAGGAGTATGGGCCGCAGTGATATCGCGAACACATCCCAACGCGCCACGGCTGCTCCAAACGTTGCATAGGCCAACGCCAGCCCCGCATGGCTTGCCAGATCGCGACGATCCCGTCCTCGCCGCCACCCCCGCACGACCGTTCCGAGTGCAAGCATTCCCCAGACTATCTCCTGGGTGATCAGTGTGATGCGAAGGGAGGTGGCGTCGTCCATAAGGCAGCTGATACCGTCGAGTATTCCCTGACGAAGACAGTTCGGTCCAGCGATCCCGAGGCGAAAAGAGTCGCACCGCACCCATCGCATCTGCCCGCCGAGCCTGATGGCCGCAAGTCCACGCACCGTTGCCGTTATCGCCCCTTCCTCGAGCTTCTCCGTCGCACCTTCGGCGATGATCTGGTCTTACACTCGCGCCGATCTGTCTTGGAACACAGCGAGGTTCTTGTTCATCGGTTTGGCCGGCGTGCCATTCTTGAGCCCAGAACGCTGACCTGATTTAGAACGCTGACAGGCCGCCGTTCACCGCCAGTTCCTCGCCGGTCATGAACGACGACGTGTCGCCGCAAGCCAGGAACAGCACCGCTTGGGCGATCTCCTCGGGTGCGGCGAGGCGGCGCAGCGGGACCATCTGGGCCAGTTGCCGCCGCACTTCCGGGACCATCGCGGGAGGCAGCCCTTGCTTGCCGTACACGGGCGTGTCGGTCGGTCCGGGGCTGATGGCGTTGACCCGCACGTCGCGCTCGACCAGCTCAGCCGCGGCGGTCCGGACTGAACGGTCAAATACGGGGCGCGACCGTCACGTTCCGAGGGACGGCGCGCCTGCGCGGGAGATCAGGAAATCATGACCGGAATTGCGCCTCGCAAGCGACGCGGGTTTCGGCGTCCAGCGGGAAGCAGCTCTCGATGCGCAGTTCGTCGAGCGTCACGTCGCCCGGGCTCGAGAACGTGGTGACGGTCACGAGGAAGCCGACGCGTCGTCCTTCCCTCTCGAGTCGGAACGTGGCGGTGGGGCCAACGGCAGCGGAGAAGACAGGCTGGCACCAGCCGCGCGGCACGTCCGGGAAGGCCAGCAGGCGATCGAGCCGCGCCCTCAGTCGCCCGTCGTCTCTCAGCAGGGCGTCGCGATGCAGGCGCGCGATCATGGCGTGCGCGACGTGCTGCCAGCCGACGACGAATGGACGCCAGAGCCTCGGGTCGAAAAACAGGGTAAAGATATCGAGCGGGGAAACGAGAGCCCGCGGGTCGGCCGCGAACGCTTCGAACATCGTCTTTGCCGGACGGTTGGCGCGCAGCACCGTCCCGTCGACGGCCAGCACGGTGAGAGGAAACGGTTCGTGCTGGATCATCATCTGCGCGAGCGCGGCCTCGACCTCAGGAGACAAGCCGCCCGCCTGCGGTTCGGGGAAGCGCGGTTCGAGACCCGCCGCAACCAGCGCCTCGTTCTGCTCGCGCAACGGAACGCCGAGAACCGATAACAGCCTCAGTACCATTTCCGCGCTCGGTTGCGCGCGTCCCGACTCGAGAAAACTCACGTGTCGCGCCGAAACGTCGGCCTCGATGGCGAGATCGAGCTGAGACAGGCCGCGCCTGTGACGGTGGTACTTGAGCAGCGCGGAAAACAGACGGCTCTTCATCAAGGCCGAGCGTAACAGGCTGCCGCAACGGTCTCATTACCTGGACGGGTAATTGAACGTACCCGCCGAGACCGCCACGCTGTCCCGCATGAGCCTCAACCTCCTTCTCACCTGCACCTCCGTAGTCGCGGTCGTCGTCGGGGTCCTATCCGTCGCGCGACCCGCGCAGTTTCTCGGGAGCAAAGGCGCAACCGTTAGCGCCGCGGCCGTCATCTGGATGCGCGAGGTCGGCGTGCTTATCTTCGCCCAAGGGGTCACCGCGTTCCTCCTGCGCAACGAGCCGCTCACACCCGCCGTGCGCGCCTTCCTCGTCGGGGGAGCGGTGACCCAGTTCGGCCTCCTGCCCATCGAGATCGTCGGCTACTTGCGTGGCTCGCTGACCAAGCTGAGCGGCGTATTTCCAAACTCGATCTTCCACGCCGTGCTCGGTGCTATGCTGCTCTATCGGGCCTTGGCGTGACCCGAAAGTCCGTTGCGATCTGTCGGGCACGTGGGGATAACCTTGTGGACCATGTCCTGGCTGCCTGCGTTCCGCTCCGGCAATGGGTGTTCACGCTGCCCCACGCGCTTCGCGCGCGCATCGCATACGACGGCCACCTGCTGGGGGTAGTGGTACGTAGTGGTACGATTTTTCGCGGACACGATGCCCGGCTGGTACCGCCGCCGCAGGGGCTCGCTGGCTGGCTGGCCGGGCGGTCGGGGTGGCGCCATCACCGGTCGTCCAGCGAGACAGCTCTGACGGATGGGTCCGTAGTAGCGATGAAGCGGGGTAACGCCCGCGGAGCAAAGGGGCCCTGCCGGAGGCATTCGGAGCAAGAGGCGCTGGCAGAAGCCGCCAAAGTGGCCCAGCAACTGTGCCGCTGACGTCAGACTCTCCGGACTGGCGTGGGATCGGTTCTGGCCCACCCATCTCTTTACAACTTGATCGGCCCGCCCGGATCATCCGCTGCCAGCCGCTTTCGGTGGGCGGCCGTTTCGGTGGGCGGCGCGGCGATCACCCGCGTTCGCAATTCCACCCAGTCACCTTCGCGGACACCCTGCGGCAAGAAGATCAAGGCAAGAGCCAGGACCTGCTCGTCCACCAATACCCGGGCCACGCCGTCGCTGATCTCATCGACGAACAGGCGAATCGTGAGGGCGTTCGTCCTCCCCGCGCCTTCCGGGTCGTCCCCCGCGCCGGCCTCCGTCCGGGGCCCCGCGGGCAAGTCATGGTCGCTGATCATCGCCGTCCCTCCGCCGTCAGAGTCCGCGCCGGGACTTGAGTCTCGACCGTTATGTGCCGGCCATCCGTCCACACCGTGATGGTTCCATCGCGATCGGTGCGATACAACCGGACGCCGAGCCGCGCCACCCGCGCCACTAATTCTTCGCGCAGATGCCCCTGTTGCGCCGCCGGTCCGCAGGAGGCGATGGCGATGCTGGGCCGCACGGCGGCCAGGAAAGGCGCCGTGGATGAATGGCGGCTGCCGTGATGAGCCAGTTTCAACACGTCCGCGCGCAGATCGGTGCCGCTTGAAATGAGCCAGTCTTCCGTGATGGCCTCCGCGTCGCCGGTGAACAGCATGCGTATCCCCCCGTACTCGAGACGGGCCACCACGCTGTTTGCGTTCACGTCGGAGCGTGACCCCGTGATGAGCGGCCCCGGCGGCGTGAGCAGAACCAATCGCGCCTTTTCCGTGCTCCCCGCGGTGTCGCTGCTCAGATCGATGATGCGTCCGCGCACCGCCTCGCGCACAGGGATGTGCCGCTCGGCAAGCAGCCGAAGGAGGTCGTCGTAGGCGGGACTGGGGTGGGCCACGGCGGCGTCCATGAACAGCCGCGCCCCCTGGCGGGCGATCACCAGGGGCAGTCCTCCCAGGTGATCGGAATGTCGGTGGGTGAGCAGCACCAGGTCCAAAGGCGTCGCGGTCCGTGACCGCACCAGCCGTGCTACCTCCTCGCCCGCCGTCGCCGGTCCGCCGTCGATGAGCACGGTCTTGCCCGTGGGAGAGGTGATCAACACGGCGTCGCCATGCCCGACGTCCACGAAATCGACCCGCAACATTCCAACGGTGGAGCGGTTCGGCGTCGTGGCGTTGGGCGCCGCCGTCATCCCCGGGCCGCTGCCCGCCGAGGCACAGCCCGACAGCAGGCCAGCCACCACCACCGCTGCCAGCACCCCCGCCCGTAAGCGTCGGGCCGGGCACGTAAAGACGGGTCGCGGGTACGGCATGGGTAGGACTCCACGCTAACGCCGCCATCGCCGCGTCGCCAGGAACAGCGGGCAACGTCACGACCGCCAGCACCGCGAACAGCAAGGCCATGGCCCCCTATCGGAGCGCCGCGGGTTTGGTGACGTGGCCGACGCCTTCAGGAAGCTGTTTGTCCTCGCCCCGTTAAGGGCCTCAAGAAGATATGTATCGTGCTGAACGGCGTTCGGGGCGTGACTTCGACATCGCGTCCCTGCTGTCCGTGGTCTGACGCGGTCAGTGGCCGTCAGTTTCCCCGGGGCGAGCAGTCTCGCCGAGCTGCGACCGGGGCGGGGACGACGAAGACGAGGCGAGCTGGCTACGCGTCGGTTGAGCGCAGCAGAACCAGGGTTCGCTCAGGCGCGCCGGTGCCACCCGCCCGGCCTGTCGCGCCGGCGACAGGCCCCGCTGCGCGGCGGCCAGGGTGCGTCCGTCCATCGCCGCCGCCAGGTCGTGAATGCGCGCAAAGGTGATCGCCGGTTCCTCATCCACCCGCGTCGCTTCCTCGGCCACCGCGGAAACGGCCTCGCAGAGGCGGTCCATGCGGGCGTCTGGGTGGCGCCAGGCGTGGGTAAGCGATGTTTCGTCGAACGGCTCCCCGGTCAGAAATGGCTTCAACTCTGGTTGGTCCAGCAGAAGGGAGCCGGGTGGGATCAGCAGGCGAATGGCCAGCTGCACCGGGTCCACTTCGTCTTCCAGGTAGTGGCTGGCGATCAGCTCGCACAGCTCCAGGTAGTCGTCCAGCGTGGTCCAAGGGGTGAAGGCGACGAAGGTGGGCCGCAGCGACATGCCGGCGCCACGCACGATCGTCAGGGCGGCGTACACGTCCTTGCGGGTGTGACGTTTGTCCAGGATGCGCAACACCTGGTCGGAGAGCGACTCCACCGCCGATACCATGAACACGCCGCCCAGCGAGGCCAGCTCCGGGAAGAGTTGTCGGTGCTTGATGATGTGCTCCACCTTGGCGGTGAAGCTGAAGGTGACTTGCGGATGCGCGGCATGCATGCGGTGCACGATGGCCAGCGCGTGCTTGGCGCTGTTCAGAAAGTCCGGGTCACCGAACACGATGTGACGGGCACCGGCCTCGACCTGCCGCCCGATGTCGTTCACCACCAGATCGGCGGGGACCGCGAAGAACCGCCCGTCGTAGTACGGCGGGATGGGACAGTGGCGGCACAGATACAGGCACCCGCGTGTGGTCTCCACATATCCGGTGATCCGGCGCTCGTTGCCCACCAGCAGCCGCGCATAACGTTCCAGCGGCGGCAACCCCTCCCGGCGTGGCGGCAAGAAGGGGAGACGGTGCAGGTGCGCCCCGGTGGTGCCCGTCGGCGTTGTCACCACGGCCGTTCGTCCCGGCACGGCTGGTCGCGCGGGCGCGGCTGGTAGCTGCCGCACCACCGAATTCGCCAGGGTCACCAGCGCTTCCTCGCACTCCGGTCCCATCACGGTGTCGGCCAGCGGCGGGCCGCCTCCCGGTGGCGCGCGCAGGAGCAAGGCCTGGTTGAGGTGGGCGTAAAGACCGTAAAAGCAGAGGTGCGCCGCCGGGTTCACGGCACGTACCCGTTCGGCGACCCGCAACCCCAGCACCGTCGCGGTGTGCATGGGGACGGAGATGGCGACCAGCCGCGCCTGTCTCAGCCGCTCCATACCCACCGTCTCCAGATCTTCAACCGCCAGATCCAAACAGAGCGGCGCGTAGCCGGCCTGGGTCAGGAAGGCCGCGGGGGAGGCCACCGCCAGAGGTTGGTATCCGGGTTCATAACAAGAAACGAGGACGATCGCTGCGGGGTGGTCTGGCCCGACCGACCCGCCCGCCGGCGGATTGTCGTCGCGGCGGATGAGGGTAGCCGCGGCCGGCCTGTCGGGGGCAATCGCAGCTGGTCTGTCCGCTGGTCCGCACCTGCCGCTCTGGGCGCTGCCGCTGAGGTCGCGACCGGTCACCCTTTGGCCTGAGGCGCGACGAAGTCGGGGGGAACCTGGGCTCCCTCGCCGAAAAAGTATTGCTCCGCCTGGTCCAGCATCTTCTTGAACCCTTCGGGCGACGCCAGGTCGATGCGGTACTCGTTGACGATCATCTTGGAAAATTCCAGCCACATCTTCCACGCATCCTGCGAGACATTGTCGTAGATGCGCTGCCCCAGCTCGTTGGCGAAGGGTTTGTAGACCATGCCAGGCAGTTCCTTGCCCAGCTTCACGCAGTTCACCATTCTCGCCATCAAGTTCTCCTTCGGGCTGATTCTCCTTCGG
>JBDSME010000707.1:0-3267 GCA_039916065.1 Polyangia bacterium | reverse complement strand
AATTTGGTTTCTCAGCAGATCGTTCACGCTCTTTGAACGGTCTGCCAGCAGCTGTTGCGCCTGCATGCCCGCGGCGTCCGTGCTGGTTCCTCCCGCGACTTCGATGATCTTCTGGTACGCCTTGTAGGGCCCGTCGATATAGGTCCGGGGCTGGGCAGACCCGATATACGAGACATACCCCGGGATATCGAACCCCGTACCTCCCGGCGAATACTTTCCGGCGTGCAACGTCAGCGGTTGCCGGCCCGCGGGATTCTTTTCGCGGGCGATGCGGCTGTCGATCGATTCTCCAGCGGCCAAGGTCTTGTTGCTGGATCCGGTGATCTTCGTAGCAGTCAGGAGCTGGGCATCACCCGCGGCATGATCACACCCCGCCCCAGAGAAGGAGTGGTTGATCCCGCGCACCATGAGCAGGCGGGTCGCGTAGTCAGACAGCAAGCTGGTGGTCTGGGTGGACACCTCCGCATCCATGGAGGCCTTGGTCAGGGCGCCCGTCTTGGTGGGCCAAAACTTCTCGGGATCCTTGCCACCAGCCAGGTCGGAGCCCTGCTGAACGACGCCGTTGCCGTTCACCACCAGCAGCAGAAACGGGGAACGCGTGGCGGTCTGGGCCCGCGCCCCTTTCGGCAGGAACGATTCCAGCAGTGGCAGTCCCAGCGTGACCCCGCCCACGCCGCGTAGAAAGGTCCGCCGTTTCATGTTGTTTGTCGGATTGAACATCGGTGGTGGCTCCGCGGGTCCCGTCAGGGCAACCGGTTGACGAACGCTTCGTTGGTGACCATCGCCAAGATCATGTCCTTCATGGACAGCTTTCCGGCGCGGGACGCCAGCGCCCAGTAATCAACCAGGGGAAGTTCCTCTGTGGCGACGGGACGTCCGTTGATGTACGAGAGCCAGTTGCGCGTGTAGCAACTGTGCGCCTGCGTGCTCCGGGCGATGAGCCGAGAGAACTCCACCGCGTTGCTGTAGGACTTGGGTCCCTCGGGGTTGAACGGGTACGTGTCCGCGGTGTTGACCGGCTTTCCGCGGTCCATGGTGCGGTACTTGCCAATCGCGTCGAACGCCTCGAAAGCGAACCCGGCCGTGTTGATCCAGGTGGAGTGACATCCCTCGCCACAGGTGCCGCTGCCGGTGGTCTTCTCCACGCGCTCGCGGTTGGTCATGTTCGGTTCCAAGGCGCCGAGCGGCTTGGCGTCGGGAGAGGGGGGAGGCAGCGTGACGCAAAGGATGCGCTGATTCACGAACACGCCTCGATGGATGGAGTCGGGATCGTTGCCGAGGGCGTACTCAGCCAGGAAGCCCGCCTGGGTCAGCAAGCCAGAGCGCTGGCCAGGATCAAGATCCACTTTTGTGAGCTGGTCCGTGAACGTCCCCGTCAACTGATAGATGGGGGCGAGGGTGCTGTTCACGAAGCCCACGGGCGCGGTGTAGATTTCCTTGACCCCGTAGTTCTGGTTGAAGATCCAGCGCGTGAAAGCAAGGACCTCCTGCCGCATGGCCGAGGGCGTGTTGGCGGTGAAGTCTGGAAACACGGTCTTGTCGCGGTTGATGCCGTCGTAGGCACCCAGTCGCAACATTTGGAAGTGCAGGTGGTCACGCCCCAGCGCTCCTCGTTCACTACTCACCAGACGCATGGCCTGGTTTGCGAGATTGGTGGGCGTCGTCAACTGTCCCGCACCAGCTGCCCTGAAGAGCTCGTCGTCCGGCATGCTGTTGGTGAGTGCGTAGGATAGTTTCGTGGCGAGCTCGTAAGCGCCGAGCGGAACCTTTCCGTTGGTGGCCACGGTGCTGAGTTCGGTCCGGTAAAGGAAGTGGGGAGACTGGAGAAAGAACTGGATGACCAGCTTGGCGCCGCCGACAAACGTGTCCACACCCGGATAGAGCGTCGAGCTCTTGTTGAACAACGTCGTCGCTTGCGCGACCTCGACATCGGTCAGGGGACGACGATAGGCGCGCTGACCGAGCGCGGAAATGAACGACCTGGCCTTGCCCGCAAGATCCGTTGGGGCATCGGAAGGAACGAGGCGGGCCAACGCGGTCGCATCGTCGCCCACCTTGTCAGCCAGCTTTACCGCAGCCGTGGCCATGTCGGAGCGGAAGGTCTCGTCGACGAACAAGGAGTCGGCATCGTTGTCCAGGCCGACCACGGCGTCGCCCGTGACGCTGGACTCGATAGCGGCTATGTCGGTCACCTTCAGCAAGTCCTTGACCGTGTTCGACCACTGCAGGTGACTGAGGCGCACCAGGCGGGAGGTCGGGAGTAGAGCGGCCGCCGGGGGGGTGGCCGGCAGGACGATGTCCCCGGCACCGGAGGATGCCCCGCCTGCTCCGCCGCCGTTTTCGCCACCCGTGGTGCGATTTCCGCCAGCGCCCGCGCTGCCGGAGCCGCGGGTTGATCCCGTTCCGGTACTGCCGCCGGGCGAATCAGCGACCGTGGCCGTGCAGCCGACCATGAATATCGTTGAGGCCGTCGAAGTCATGGCCAGCGTGGCGATCGCCGCCAAGCCCACGCGGGTCGTCGCGGCGCGGCGGCGCGGCGGACGGGCGCGGGATCTTTTCGATGGCTCCAGGTTCGGAGGACTCTTCATGACGACGTCCTTTCGTGCGCCTCTCCTGCCCAAAACGTCGTCGCCCACGCGCCCGAGAGAAGCAAAACAACGGTAGCACGACAAGGCGGGGTGCCCGGTGCGGCAGGTGGATAGGCGCACGGAAGGGTAGGTGCGGCTGGCGCGTGGCGAGGTAGCCCATCCCCGCGCCGCCCAGGGTCAGGCGCGTGCCGGGGTGGGCGCCGCCGCAGGGGCAGGTGTAGGCGTGGGCGTAGTTGTAGGTGTCAGAATAGGCACCGCAGATTTCGGGCGCCTTCGGCCGCCTAGCTCAGCTAGTCCCCAGCTAGCGCCCCGTGGATAAGGTCGGACCGAGCCGAAATGGGCGCAGCCGTGCTCCGGTCCCGTCGCCGCGCCGATCAGGCCTTCCTGATGTCTGCCATTCGCCCCGAGCTGTCGCCGAGCTTGGCGCCCTGCACCCCGACCGTCTCGAGCAGCGTCACGAGCAGGTTGGAGGTCTTGTTCGAATTGGGGATCGCGAAGGCCTCGGCGATCGATGCCGCGCGGCGGCTCCGGGCCAGGGTGCGGGCCTTTGGGTCCTCGGGCTCGTAGCGCAGGCTGAGCCCGGTGTTGATCATTCCGCCGCCGCCACCCGCCACCACCACCGGCTTCTTGTCATGATTGTGCGCCAGGCCGCGTCCGACTTCCGAGGAGAGGTAGAGCG
>JBDSME010000706.1:0-3996 GCA_039916065.1 Polyangia bacterium | reverse complement strand
ACCGCCAACATCCCCCGTCACCCGCCGGGCCAGAATCCGTTCATCGGCGCCAAGTGGTGGGACGACCCTTACAGCCAGGCGCACCTGCGCACCCTGCGCGCCAAGAACAAGGGCGACGCCGAGGCGGCGCAGCTCATGGGCAAGATCGCCCAGTACGGGGGCGCCGACTGGATCGGCGAATGGACCCCCTACGTCGAACGGTGGGTCGACAAGCGCATCACCCTGCTAAGCACGAGCGGCGCGCTTCCCTACTTCGTCGCCTACAAGATCCCCAAGCGTGACTGCGGCCAGTACTCCGCCGGCGGCGCCGCCAAGGGTCAAGACTACAAGGAATGGATCGACCAGTTCGCGCGCGCCATCGGCACCCGCAAGGCGGTGGTCATCGTGGAGCCGGACGCGCTGGCGTCGCTGAAGAAGTGTCTGTCCGAGCCCGATCAGCAGGAACGAACGGCGCTGGTCCGCTACGCCGTCCACGCCTTCGCCCAGCTCCCCCAGACCTGGGTCTACCTCGACGCGGGCCATTCCTCGTGGATCGCCGCCCCCGAGATGGCGGCGCGCTTGAAAGCGGCCGGCATCGAGGAAGCGGATGGCTTCGCGCTGAACGTGTCCAACTACAAGCCCACGGACGAGCTGATGGCGTACGGCAAGGCCCTGTCATCCCTGGTGGGCGGAAAGCATTTCGTCATCGACACCAGCCGCAACGGCAACGGCGGCCCCAAGGCGGCAGATAACGATTCAGAAGCCGCCTGGTGCAACCCCGCGGGCCGCGCGCTGGGCTCACCGCCCACCGCCGAGACCGGCGAGCCCCTTTGCGACGCCTTCCTGTGGATCAAGAAGCCCGGCGAATCAGACGGCGCTTGCAACGGAGGCCCCAAGGCGGGCGAGTTCTGGCCCGAGCGAGCGCTCGAGCTCGCGAAAAATGCCAAGTGGTAGTTGATACCGGGGCCGGCGGTGCGACCGGCCGGCCAGTTGAGTCAGCATCGGGCAGAGGCGATCGAGCAGCCGGGAGAGATGGCGCCGGTTCGGCGGTCAGTATGGTCGCCCTGGCACGCTCAACTGAATCTTGAACACGCCCTGGCCCTTGCCCGCCCCCTGCGCCGTGACATAGAGGGTCTTGTGGTCCGCTCCACCGAACCCCACGTTGGTGACGTTGGCCTGGCCCCCGCCACTCGGCAAGGTGATCGTGCCCAGCTTCGATCCGTCGGGCTTCACGACATACACCGTCGTGCCGCCTGCGACGGCGACGTACAGGTTGCCGGCGCAGTCCATGGTCATCCCGTCGGCGTTCACACCTGACTGCGTGACCTCGGTGGGACCGAACGACGCCCCGGTCATCGCCACCATCCCGCTGGTGATGGCGTACTTCTTGACGCCGCTCTGCCCGCCCAGGATCAAGGTCTGATCGTCGAGGGTCAGCGCGATGCCGTTCGGTTGCTGCATGTAGTCGGTGATCGCCGTGGCCGAGGCATCGCCTGCCTTCCACTGATAGGCGCGCGTGCCCCCCTGCGGATTCGCCCCGTTCTGATGGCTGGGGTCGGTGAAGTAGATAGTCCCATCGCCGGCCACCGCCAGGTCGTTGGGTGAATTGAGGGGCTTTCCGTTCGCCGTCGACACCAGGGTGGTCGCCGTCTTGTCGGGGATCGTGAAGCGGACGATGCCGTGGGCCTTGTGGTTGGCGCTGAGGATGTTGCCCTTGCCATCCGTCGCCAGGCCATTCGATCCCGAATCGGCGATGAACTCCGTCGTCACGTCCCCTGGGGCGATTCTCAGGATGCGAGCTGGCGGAACCTCGGTGGTCTTGTATTCCGAGAAGTAGAGCGAGTCCCCGATCCACACGGGGCCTTCGACGTTGGTGAAGTCGTTGCCCATGTTGTTGAAGGCGTCCGCGGGTGGGGCGCCCATGATTCGCGCCGCAGCCACGGTAGTCCCCGTGAACGGGGCTCCCGTGAGGGAACTGGCCGGCGGGCACGACCACCCGCTCGTGCCACCGCCTCCCGAACTGCCACCCGAAGCGCCCCCGCTGGCGGCGGCGCCGCCCGAACCGTTGCCCGCGCCGCCGGCATCCGTGGCGCCCCCCGACGCGTTGGCGCCGCCCGAGCCAGCGCCTCCGCCGATGCCAGTCCTTCCGCCCGAGCCGAGTGCCCCCCCCGAGCCTGTCACGCCACCTGAGTGCGTGGCGCCTCCTGACGCGTTGCCCCCCGAGCCCTTGCCGCCCGAGCCGCTTCCTTCCCCCCCGCCAGAGCTGCAGCCGGCAAGAGCCGTGCCGAATCCGAGGCCGGTAACCGCCAGCAACAACAGGAACACCGATTTGGATTTAATCGCAGGGTGGGTCATCGGCGGGAATCTATAGCGTGGCCCGAGGGCGACCATGCTGTCGGCCGTTTTTCCGGCGCAACAGCCGCCGGTGATGTCACACTGCGTCCAGGGACAGACGATCGTCGCTGTAAGGAGCGAGGCGTTGCTGGGGTTCTTCACAGGCGACATCATTAAGTATGGGCAATTCGACCACGTCGCATGCGAGCCGGTGTTGCTTGTGTCTGACCTTGCTGGCCATGGGGAAGTCATCATGATGAAACGCGATCTCCGTTTCTCGCGACGGGCGCTGCTGAAGGGAATCGGTGCGGGAGCGGCGCTGTTGCCCCTTCTCGAATCGGATCCGGTCGATGCCCAATGTCTCGCAACGGGCATCAAGCGCCTCTACGTCCTTGCCTGGCCCGACGGCATGCTCTCCAGCACCAGCAAGTGGGCCACGACCGGCAACGATCCAGCGAGCTGGTCGCTTGCGTCGTTCCAGTCCTCGTTGCAGCCCTATCAAAAGGATCTGCTGCTGTTGAACGGGGTGGACTACAAGTTCCTCCGCGATGGGCCCCACAGCGAAACCACGGGCCACGCCTGCTTTCCGGGAATGCTCACGGGCGCGACCTATCAATCAGCGGGCGGCAGCACCGCGAACGACGTGGCCGGTGGACCGTCCATCGACCAGTACATCGGGACCCAGCTCAAAGCCAAAGGATATATGGGGCTTGTAAGCCTCAACCAAGGCGCATTCGTCGACAGCACGGCGCGGCTTTCCTGGGCGGCGGCGGGAAAGCCGGTCATTCCGGACCTCGATCCCTGGCACGTGTTCTCGACCTACATCAAGGGCAAAATTACCACCCCGCCGCCTGGGCCCGGGATGGTGCCGGCGGCGACGGGAGGAGCGTCCGGGACGAACGCGGCGCCGGTGGTCGATACGGCGAAGCTCGCTCAAAAGAGCATCCTCGACTACGTCATGGGGGATTTGAAACGCTTCGGCAACATCGTCGGCAGCGCTGATAAAGCCAACATCGACCAACACCTGACCTACGTCCGCGATATCGAGAACGGTCTCGGCGCTATCAGCGGGAATGGCGGCAGCGGTGGGGGCATCAAGCCGGGCACGGTCGGCAATGGTTCCGCATGCGGCATCCCGGCGGCCGCCAACGGCATGACCGTGCCCTTCAAGAGCACGGACAATATTCCGACGGTTGCCAAGCTCCACATGGACCTGGCGATCGCGGCGTTTGCCGCGGATCTCACCCGGTGCGCCGTCATGCAGATCGGTGATCAAGGGGCCGCGCACTTGATCCTCTCCTGGGCGCCCTTGAACTACAAGAGTGGCGGGCCGAATCCCGGCGACGCCAACACAGGCGACGTCAACGGTTTCCACGCGATCGCACATCGCAACGCCGCCGACAAGGTCAACTGCGACGGCTGGTTCCAGAGCCAGATCGCCTACATCATCGGCCAGATGAAGAGTGTCGTCGACCCTTCGGGGTCGTCGATGCTCGACAGCAGCGTCGTCCTTGCCATGAATAATATGCGGACCGGTACCCACGAGACCTCGGGCGTGCCTGTGGTCATGGCGGGGAGCTGTGGTGGCTATTTCAAGACCGGGCGCAGCCTCGCGCTCCCGGCCGGTACGCCGAACAACGGGGTGCTGGTGGCCGTTTGCAATGCCATGGGGGTTCCCGTCGA
>JBDSME010000705.1:0-4162 GCA_039916065.1 Polyangia bacterium | reverse complement strand
GGCCCGGTCACCGACAACGCCCAGTCCGTCTACGAGCTGTCGGTCATCGAGAGCATTCCGGACGTCAAGGCGGAGATCAAGAAGGACCACGGCTTCGACGTGAACTTCGAGCGTGCCAAGCACCTGCTTGAGGAAAACGATGGCGCCGGGAACACCTTCAAGGCAACGGCCAAGCCGGTGTTGATCGGAACCGCGGTGGTGGGCGCTACGACCATGATCTTCTCCATCATCATGACCTTGACCCAGGGGCTGACCAACGGGCTGGAGAACCTGTCCATGCTCCATCCCCCTTTCCTGCTGGGACTGGTCACCGGTGGCGCTGTCATCTACTGGTTCACGGGGGCCTCCACCCAGGCGGTGTCCACGGGTGCCTATCGCGCGGTCGAGTTCATCAAGGCGAACATCAAACTGGACGGATCTGCCCAGAAGGCCAGCATCGCCGACAGCAAGAAGGTGGTGGAGATCTGCACCAAGTACGCCCAGAAAGGGATGATCAACATCTTCCTGACGGTGTTCTTCAGCACCCTGGCCTTCGCCTGCCTGGAACCGTTCTTCTTCATCGGCTACCTGATCTCCATCGCCCTGTTCGGCCTTTACCAGGCCATCTTCATGGCGAACGCGGGCGGCGCCTGGGACAACGCCAAAAAGCTGGTGGAGGTCGAGCTGAAAGAGAAGGGCACGGCGCTGCACGCCGCCACAGTGGTGGGCGACACGGTGGGCGATCCCTTCAAGGACACCTCGTCGGTGGCCATGAACCCGGTCATCAAGTTCACGACCCTGTTCGGACTGCTGGCGGTGGAGCTGTCGGTCGAGCTCACCCGCACCACCAGCGCCATCCTGGCCGGGGTCTTCTTCCTGGTCTCCACCGTATTCGTCTGGCGGTCGTTCTACGGCATGCGCATCGGCACCGAACAGTCGGCCGTCGCCCACGTTCCGGCCGTCGTGAAGAGCAGCAGCTAAGCGCGCTGGTCGACGGCCCTCACCCTAACCCTCTCCCGCAAGCGGGAGAGGGGACCGGAGGGGTTGAGGTTTGGGGGGTTAAGGGGGTTGAGGGTGGAGAGGAGGGGGAAGCGCAGTGCGCGAGGGGCGCTCGCGTCCCTGCCCACCGTTTGCCCTCGCCCGCTTGCGGGAGAGGGTTAGGGTGAGGGTGAGGGTCCTCATCGCCGCCGGCCGGTGTTCGTGACACAATCACGGGGTGCTTCGGCAGCAGCTTCTGTTTCTGTCCTTGTCCACGCCCAATCTCATGAGCACGGTGGTGGCCTGGTCCCTGGTCGACGGGACCGGGCGCAGCAGCAACATGGCCGGCGACGCCGACGAGCCGCCTTACCCATCGGTGCTGGCAGCCATGAAGGATGGCTGGCGGGTGATCCAGGTCCCCGTGCCCATACCCGCGCCTGCCGGCCAGGAACATCAGACCGCGTTCCTCCGCTGGGAGTACATCCTGGAAAAACTGGTTGATGTGGGTGGCGACCGTGGCTGACGGCGCCCTGCTTACCTCCAAGGAGATGGCCACCTTCGTGGCGCAGGGATTCTTGCGCTTCGACGGCGTGGTTCCGTTGTCCCTTTGCGCGGCGGCCCTGGAGGAGTTGGCGGCGGATCTCGACGGCAGCAGCAGGTACCGTGCCTACCGGGAAAGCCGTGACGCCGGATGGCCGGGAAGGCCACTCGACACGCTGTGGACGGACTCTCCCGCCATCGGCCCCATCATGCGACTCCCGCGGGTGTCCGCCATCATCGAGAGCCTGCTGGGTCCCGGAGCGCTGTACGACCACCACTACGCTCATGTGATCCCGCCCCGCCAGCTCTGGAGTCAGCCCTGGCACGCCGACGCCATCATCGACCCTCGGCCTCACGCCTTCGACATCCAGCTCTTCTTCTTCTTCCGCGATACTCCCAGAGCCGCGGGTGGGACCATGATCCTGCCGGGCAGTCACCTGCGGCGGGTCAACGAGGCGGACATCGCGCGGACCCAGAACTTCCGGGGGCAGCTACCGACTGTGTGCGCGGCCGGAACGCTGCTGGTGTGTCACCACGGCATCTGGCACTGCGGCCAGCCGAACCAGACCGACCATCCCCGCACCATGCTGAAACTGCGGCTCAACCCCGCGGTCCGTCAGCTCAGGCGCTGGGATCTGCGCGACGTGGAAGATCCCGCCGTTCCCCAGGCCTTGCGCGCCGAGCAAACCTGGATGGGCAGCGCCGACAACCGACTGGAGATCGTCAACCGCATCAAGCTGTGGCGCTTCCTGACCGGCAATGAACGCTTCGACTTCGATCATTGGCTGACCCGGATCGAAAACGACCCGACCTGAAAGAACTCCGCGAACCTGCCTGCGTTGAGCGCTTCTCAGGTCTGCATGCCATCGCTGTCTATCAGGTGGTCCTTGAAGACGCCGGTCGCCAACGTCCGCCCGCGCCCTCTGCCGGACCCTCCCGGACCGCGGGCGTTGTCCCGAATCAAGGTGGCTTGCCGTCGCAGCTCCAGGGCGGCGCTTTTGCGCCCTCCGCGCTCCTCGAACTCGGCGTAGGCGGCGAAGGCGCGCCCCAGCTCAAGCTCGGCCCCCACGTTGCTGAGAATCTCGATGGACCGGTCGAACATCTCTCGTGCCCCTCCCAGCTCGACATCTCCCGCGGCCCCCAGCCCCACCGCCGCGGCCGCCACGCGCAGCGCCGCGCCCGCCACCGGCAGCGCGCCGATTTTGTCGGCCACCTCGAACGCCCCGCGCGCCTCATCGCGCGCCTCGGCCATCTGCCCGCGGGCAAGCGCCACCTCCGCCAACCCGCGAGAGGCTTGGCACAGCAACACCTTCGCCCCGAACTTGCGGGCAATGGCCTGGGCCTCGATGAAGTGCGGACGCGCCTCCACGGGACGCTCCTGGGCCAGCCAGCAGTCGCCCAGCGCCACGGCGATGCTGCACTCGAAGAGCAGCTCGCCGCTGTCGCGGGCCAGGGTGCGCGCCTCTTCCAGGATGGCGATGGCACGGTCCACGCGCCCCAGATCTCGTTCCAAAGCACCCAGCTCCAGCAACGACGCCACCATCCCTGGACGATCGCCCAACCGGCGCCGCAGATCGATGGCCTGCCGGACGTGTCCCTCCGCGGCCACCAGATCGCCGGTCTCGTGTTCGACCTCTCCCATGCGCGCCACGGTCAGCGCCTTGCCACGCTCGTCGCCCAGACGGTCACGGACCTGATAGGCGGCGCGGTGGCACTCCAGCGAGGCCTCGGGAGCGCCGCCCAGCAGATGCACCCTCCCCTTGTCGTCAAAGGTGGCGGCGATGCCCGGCAGATCGCCGGCCAGTTCGAACAACTGGCGGGCCGCCTCCAGGTGCGCCAGCGCCGCGCGGTGCTCCCCCAGCGTACCGTGAAGCCGCCCCAGTCTCCCGTGAGCCGCGCCCCCCTTCGCGGGAAGGTCCAGCCGCCAGGCCAGCCGCAACATCTCCTGAAAGTGCGCCAGCGCCTCGCGCGTCCTTCCCAGGCGCGTGGCCAGGTCGCCCACCGCGTAGAGCGCGTCCATCATGGCCACGGCATCATCGATCCGGAGCAGGCGAATGGCGCGCAGGTAGAGCGCGCGCGCCCGTTCCAGCTCTACCCGACGGCAGGCATCCGCGGCAGCCGTTAGCAGGCAGTAGGAGGCCCGGCGTGCGTCGCCCCCGTCCTCGTACAGATTTCCGAGCATCTCGAAACGCGCGTCCCGTCCCGCGCCACCGCGGCTCTCCAGCCACTGGGCCGCGAAGAGCCGCCGGCGCGCCAGCAACTCAGGGTCCGCCACCCGCAACAGCAACTCTGCATCGCGCGGATGCTTGAAATTCCATTCTACGTCGCCCGGAAGACTGCAGTCCGCCACCACGGTCACCAGATCCCGCGCGGCCAGCCGCTCCAGGATCTCCCGGATCTCCGGAATAGCGCTGTCCGGGCAAAACACCGTTACCTGATCCACCGGCTCGGCACCCATCCGTCCCAGGGCCACGATTCCCCCCGTCCAGAACACGGGTCCAAAGGCGGCGGCGCGCACCAGCACCTCCTGCTCCGCCGGGCTCAGGCTGGCGACGCGACTTTGCGCCGCCTCCTCCGGCCTCAAGGTCAGCTTCTCGGCGTCGGCGCGCGCGGCGTCGAACCACCAGCTACCCACCTGGGCTTCCGCCGTCTCGGCCACCAGCAC
>JBDSME010000704.1:0-3728 GCA_039916065.1 Polyangia bacterium | reverse complement strand
AAAACTGGCTCTCGCCTGCCGCGGGCGTACCATCGCCTCGTGCTTCGCTTCATCACCGTGAGCCTGCGCCACCAGGGAAGGATCGTCCTTGACGCTGTCACCATGGAAGCGCGCGCCGGCGAGCTGGTCGTGATCGAGGGGGGACGAGCCGCCGGGAAGACCACCTTGCTGGAGATCGCCGGCGCTCGCCGCCGTCCCGACAGCGGGAGCATTCGCATCGCCGGTCATGACGTCACTGCTCTGCAGCGCGATTCGCTGCCCTTCGTGCGGCGAAACGTGGGGTATGTCGAGCCCCATCCCCAGTTCCTGGGCGGCGCGACGGTGCTGGAAAACGTGATGTTGCCTCTGGCCGCTCGCGTGGAAACCTTGGCCTGGGCGCGCGACGCCGCCTTGCGCGCCCTGGGAAAGGTGGGCATCGTGGGAGCCGCCACGGTCGCGCCGGAGACGCTGTCCACGTCGGCGCGTCGGTTGGTGGGCATCGCCCGCGCGCTGGCCGGCTCACCGCCCCTCATTGTCATCGACGATCCCAGCGGGTCGTTGACCGCCGCCGACACCGGCGCCGTGTTGTCGGCGCTGCTGGGAGCCATCGAAAACGGAGCCACGGTGATCTGCGCCACGGGCGACGGCGCCTTCGCTGCCGCCGCGGCGCGCGCCGGCGCCCGGCGCCTGCGTCTCGAGGCCGGGTGCCTGCTGGGCGGCCCGACGCCACTGACGTTGCTGTCGGCGGCGCGCGGTACGAAACAAGGGGCGGACGATTCCTCCGCCCGCGTGACCGGGCGCCAGGGGGGCCTCCCATGAAAACGGGTTCGCGAGCGGGTTCGCCGCCGGCCCGACCTTCAATGCGATTGCGCATGCGGCGGTTGCGCTTGGGGTGGACCTGGGTGGTCCGGCTGATGGCGATCTCGTTGCGCCGTCACCGACTGGCGGCGCTGGTCGGTTGTGGTGCCTTCGCCCTCGCCACCCTGGCTCTGTTCGCCTCCCTCGGCTATCTGGCGTTTTCGCGGGCCGTCCCTGGTGGTGGTGGTCGCCCGGTTGCGGCCACGACGGGCGATCGCGTCGAGCTGGTGGCGTTTCTGCGTGACGACCTCCCCTCGTCGTCCCGCGATGAGCTGTCCGCTGTCCTGGCGCGGCTGCCTGGCGTGGCCGGGGTACGTCTGCTTGGCAGCGAGGAGGCCCTGGCGCGCTTGCGCAGCGAACTCGGAGACCGCGCGGCGGTGCTGGACGGCGTGGAGGAAGGATTTCTCCCCGCCACGCTGGAGGTGGCGTTGCAAGCGGGACCAAACGGCAGCGACCACGCTGACGCGCTGGCGTGGCGGCTGCGACGCATGGACGGAATCACGGACGTGGATGTCTTGCGCTCAGTAGAAGATGGCCGGCTGGCGCGGGCCGAGGCCATGGGCCGACGGCTGGGGGTGGGGGGGCTCATGCTAGCCATCATGACGATGGTGCTGGCCCTGGGCCTGGCGGCGTTGGCGTTGCGGCGGCCACGCGGCGAGGCGCGGCTGATGGCGAGTCTGGGTTTCACAGCCAGCGCCATGGCCGCGCCTGGAGCTGTCGCCGGGATGCTGTGTGCGCTCGGGGGAAC
Organism: Polyangia bacterium; assembly: GCA_039916065.1. Lineage (GTDB taxonomy): Bacteria > Myxococcota_A > Polyangia > Fen-1088 > Fen-1088 > FEN-1088. The sequence goes on along the minus strand of JBDSME010000704.1, from coordinate 2,143 downwards.
CCTGTTCGCGGCCTGCCTGGGTCTGCTGGCCGGACGTCTGCTGACCATGGGATGGACCGCCGTGGCGCCCATCGCCCTGGCGTCCGATCCGGCCAGCGCGGCGGCGTCGGGACCGCGCTGGTTGATGGGCGGACTGGTGTCGATGGTGGCGTGTGGCGCAGCCCTGGGGTGGTGGGGCGCGCGGCCTTCCACCCGGGAGGTCGATGACGTTGTCGTCACCCGTTGAAGTGACGCGTCTTCGCTGCGCCGGGAGTGTCTGGAGCAGACGCGGCCGGCGGACCACACCCGCGGCTGTGGCTGTGGCTGTGGCGGTGGTCTTGCGCATGGCCGTGTACGTGGCAACCGCGACGTGCGGCGCGACAGCCAGCGCGTCTTCTGGTGACGGTGCCCTGGAGCCGAACGGTCGAGGTTTGCAGCTTCTGGGTGGCCGGGAAGCAATTCTGCTGGAACAGACCGAGCACGCACGGCAGGCGGCGCGCTTGCGCGCGGTGACACTGTACAAGCTGCTGCGCGTCGTCGGCCAGGAGCCCCACATCACCGGAATGGCCGGGGGCGCCGAAAGCCGTGGGGGAGCGCGGGCGGTGGCGCTGGCCACTGCGGTGCTGGCCCGCGATCTGGAGGAGGCGCGGTTGCTGCGCGCGGAGCTGGAACGGGTGCGGAGCGAGCGGACCGCGCTGGCGACCTCCGCCGTTCACCGGGCGCGCGGCCCCGGTCGTGCGGACGGGGCGCTGTTGGTGGATGCCTCGGCCGGCACAAGCCCGTCAGGCTCCTGCGAATCGGGGTGCGACCCCACGCCCGCGGCACCGCGCGAACCGATGCCGGCATTCCTGCGCCCTGTTTCTGGCACGCTGATCACTCCGTTTGGAGTGGGGCGGGACCGGGCGACCGGCGCCTGGATCTTTCGCGCCGCCGCGACCTTTGGCGTGTCCGCGCGCGAGATCGTCCGCAGTCCGGCGGCGGGCCGCGTGGTCCGCGTTGCTGACAGCGTCGCGGGCGGGGTGGCCGTGGTGGTGGCAATTCCCGGCGCAAGCTCGGCAAGCTCGGACTCACCGGAGGCCGTGACCGCTCCGCCCAGCCGTGGAATTGCCCCCAGTCGACCACAGAACGATGGCGACGGCGCCGGTCTTCGCGAGCTCTCCCGCGCCCGTCCTTCTCCTGGTTCGACCTGGACCGTGGTCCTGAGCGGACTGGACAGCGCGGCGGTCGCCCCCGGAGAAGACGTCGCCCGCGGCGCGCCGCTGGGCACGGCGCCGGCGGGTCCTGGAGCCGCGGTGCGGGTCGAGACCTGGCGCGGCCGCAGCCCCGTTGACCCCGCCGCCGTTCTGCGCGTTCGCGACAAGCGATGAGGTAGAATCGCCCCCCTTCGATCCCGCGTCCGTCGGGAAGGTGATGGTGCGCATGCAGAAATCCCGCTGGCCAGGTGAGGTTGTGGTTCGTTCCTCTGTTTCCCTGAAACGCTATCGGCGGTGGGGGGGGGCGGCTGTGTCGGTGCTGGTTGCCTTCGTGGTTGCCTTCGTGGCCACCTTCGTGGCCGGCGCCATCTTCTCGCGTCCATCCCAGGCGGGGCGGTTCAATCCCTATCAGAAGTTGGGGGTGTTCACGCGGGTGCTGTCGTACATCGAAACGCACTACGTGGAAGACATTGCCGAGACTGACTTGATGTACGGCGCCGCGCGCGGCTTGACCGATGTGCTGGATCCGCATTCACGCTTCATGGATCCCGCCGAGTACGCCAAGCTGAAGATGGAGACCGAAGGCAGCGAGGAGATTGAAGGCATCGGCATCGACGTGGAGAAGCGGAAAACACGGCTGGTGATCATCTCGCCCATAGACGGCTCTCCGGCGGCCAAGGCGGGGATCCAGCCGGGGGACGTCATCAAACGAATAGACGGCGCGGAGATCGCGAACCTGGAGTTCGACGACGTGGTGTCGCGGATGCAGGGGCCGGCGGGCAGCGAGGTGGTGTTGGTGCTGGACCGGCGGGGCCGGGAGATGACCTTCCGGGTGCGCCGCGCCCGCTACGAGCTGAAACCGGTGGAGGGAAAGATGCTGGCCGACAGCGTCGGCTACATCAAGATCCGTCTATTCGCCGCCACCACCGACAGCCTGTTGCAGGAACAGCTGGAACAATTGAAGACGAAAG
>JBDSME010000703.1:0-8117 GCA_039916065.1 Polyangia bacterium | reverse complement strand
AAACTGACCGCTTACCCGGCGGCGGTCGAGTTCGTGAAGGTGGCCGGGCACGCCGGCATCCCGGAGAACGAACGCTGTGACGAACTGGCGCGCCTCGCGGTCGAGCGACGCGGATGATCGCGACCGTCGCCGCCCGAGGCCGCTAGGTCACTGCTAGGTCCGGGAAATGAAACACTCTGCGGCGCCCCCCCATGGGCCAGTCCCTTCATCGGAGCAATCAAATGTGGATACCTCAGCCCGAGTCCACTATTCTCGCGCGTAATCTGGCGTACCGGTCGTAAGCGGCCCCAGTCTCCACCTTGCAGCATATTTCGATTATCCCTTCCGACAGAGGAGAACCCATGAGAGTCCCCCGACGCGTTTGCTTCTTCAAACCGGTACTGCTGGGTTTGCTGATTCTGCCGACCTCCGCGATGGCAGCCCCCCCGGCGGCCACCCGGGACGTGACCAACTCCGACGAGCCGAAGGAGTTTCGGTTCGAATTCGGCCTCACGGCCGGCGCGCACTTCTTCAACAAGAAGAGCGGCCTCGGTCGAACCACCGGCGACAGCGAGGACCTCTCCCCCGCCAGCAACGTGGCCCTGGGCGGACGACTGGGGCTGAATTTTAACCGCTGGGTGTCGGTGGAAGGCGAAGCGCTGGCCATTCCCACGCACAACAACGGTCACGATCCTCTCCGCACCACGATCTGGGCATTCGCCTATCGACTCAATCTGAACATCCATCTGGTGCCCACCGGGCCATTCCGTCCTTTCATCACGCTCGGCTACGGCGCCATTTCGACGGTGGTGAACGACACCTCGATCGTCAGGGCTGATATCGACGGCATGTTGCACGCGGGCGTCGGTTTCAAGATCGCGCTTGGCGAGCACGCCGGCATCCGGCTGGAGGGTCGCGTGTTGGCCCCGCCGGCCATCCTGGGTGATTCCATTCCGGTAGGTAACGAGACGGGCTATGACGGGCCCGACTTTGAAGCGCTGGGCGGCCTCTACCTGAACTTCGGTGAAGTGGAGCGCAGCAGACAGACCATCGTGGAGCGTGAGGTGGTGAACGTGCTTCCCCCCGCGCCGGCCGATCCGGACGGGGACGGCATCGTCGGTGCCAACGACAAGTGCCCCAACGTCGCCGAGGACAAGGACGGCTTCGAGGACGAAGACGGCTGCCCCGAGGCGGACAACGACAAGGACGGCATCCCGGACGCGCAGGACAAGTGCCCGAACAAGCCCGAGAACATCAACGGCATCGACGATGATGACGGCTGCCCCGAGGAAGACACCGACGGCGACGGCATCTGGGGGTCGCGCGACAAGTGCCCTGACGAGCCGGAGACCAGGAACGGCTTCAAGGACGAGGATGGCTGCCCTGACGAAGTTCCCGCCGCCGTGAAGAAGTTCACGGGCGTCATCGAAGGCATCAACTTCAAGACCGCGCAGGCCACGATCCTGCCTGGCTCTTACGCCATCCTGGACCGCGCGGTGGCGGTGTTGAAGGAGTACCAGGACATTCGCATGGAGATCGCCGGCCACACCGATTCGCGCGGCAAGGCCGACTACAACCGCGACCTGTCACAGCGCCGCGCCGATGCGGTGAAGATGTACTTCATCGCCAATGGCGTCGACGCCAACCGTCTCACCTCGGTGGGATATGGCCTGGATCGCCCCATCGCCGACAACGGGACGGAGTCAGGCCGCTCCAAGAACCGCCGCACCGAGTTCCGCCTGTTGATGGGCGACGAGGGAAAGCCGACGGCGGCACCGAGTGGCGACTCGGGCCCGTCACCCACCCGCGGGGACTCGGGTCCGCCCCCGCCCGTGAGGCCATGAGCTAGCGCGGCCAACCCGCAAAACGGCTAGCCGAAAACGGCGGCGACCTCAGGGTCGCCGCCGTTTTGTTTTTGAGGCTTGGTAAAGTCTTTCCGGCAAAGGCTATCCGCTGACGTAGTCACGGCGCGTGTGCGGTAGTCCTACGTGGATTACATTGGGTTTCTTGTGGGCCCTTGTCTTGCATGGGTTGCCGGCGTCACCAAACTGGAGGTTACGTATGCATAGGACCCTGATAGGTAGTTTTTTCGTTCTCGGACTGTTGACCTTGACCGGCGGGGCAGCGCTGGCCAGCAAGACGGTCATCAAGACCAAAGGCGCCGACGTGAGTGGGTCGTTCGAGGCCCAGCAGACCACGACCTGCGCGGGCGGCGCGACGGCGTTGAACACGACGTCCGTGTCAATCGGCATGTTCGAGTCGGTCACCACAACCAACGGCTCGCCTGCCACACTGCTACAAGCGTCGATAAGCGTCACTAGGTTCGATGGCTGCAACTTCGTGTTCTCGTTTGGTTCTGGCCTGTTCCAGGGGGTGGGCACCTTGAGCCTCACCGCGTTGCAGACCGGCAAAATGACCGGGCACTTCACCCTCGACGATGGAACCGTTCTGGACGTCAACCTGACCCTGACCGGGTCCGACACCACAACCCTGGGGACGAGCTACCGCCGTTCCATCCTGGGCAAGGTGATGGTCGTTCAGCGGTCGATCGGGACCACGCGCACCGCAACCTTGTCCGGGACGGTCAAGGTCGATGGTCAGACTTTTGGAACCGCCCAGATGATGTCCTCTGACGGCCAGCTCGCCCGGAACACCGGCGGCGAGATCACCATCATCAAACCTTGAACTGGAGACATGAAATGCTCAATCTTTTTCGCAGCTTCGGTTCAATCGGGTTGGTTGTCGGATTCCTGACGCTTGGCGGTCCCTCCGCGCAGGCGGCCGTCACGCGCCTCGTCACCAGCGGTACCACCGCCAACCTGAGTCTCGTGGTTTCGACCCCTGGGTCACGTCCAGATTGCACCATAGATATCTGGTTGGTGTTGGGGGCATCCACCTCGGTCACGCGCACAGACCACACCACGTCCACCGGAGCCGTCGGCTTCCTGCAGCGGATGGACAACTGCACCGATGAGTTCGAGTTCGGGTCGTTCAACGTATCCCTGCCAGCGACGGCGTTCACCACCGCCAGCGGAAGCGCCACTCTCAGCGCGTCCTTTCCGGTGGTGCTTGATTCGTCTGGGCCCGCCGGAGGCACGGTGACGCGCAACCTGATCATCTCCTCAGTGCGGTTCGCCGCGCTGGAGAACAATTCCGTGGCGTCGAAGACCTTCGGGCTGATCCGGGCCCCGGCCTTCACTCTGATTACCCGAGGCCGCAGCATCTTCAATGGCGCCGGGATCACGGGCTCGATAAAACTGGATGGGGCCAACCTGCTCACCTCGCAGGCAACGACCACCAACAGCATCGAAACCGGGAGCTCCGCCACCATCGACATCACCAAGTAGCGCACGACCCCCGGCGGCGCGACCGCCCAGGGATTGCCAAGCAAGGCCCCATTCTCGAGACGCGTGTCTCGCGGATGGGGCCTTTTTTTTGCCGCCGGCGCAACACCCGTTGCCTACCAGACAACACCTTCGGGGCGCTTTCGAGGGGCTCTCCAGACGCGGAAAGGCTCCCTTCAAAGCACAAGATGAGGTGTATGTGCGGCGTCACGCCGCTGCCTTTGAACCCCGGTTATCCCTCTCGTCCCGTCGCGGACGGCAGCCTACGCAGGGACGTCACCGCGACGAGAACAACCATTGCCGCCACCATAACCAGGGACGAGCTGATTCGCCCCAGAGCGAGCCCGCCCTCTCCATGGGGTTTGGTGAGCGTATCGCCAAGGGTGGCGCCGAGCGGACGCGTGAGGACATAGGCCGCCCAGAAGAGCCCACTTTTCGGAGCACGGGTGAAGAAATGCGCCAGGGCCACAATGGCGATCAGACCAGCGAACACACAAGCTCCACGCTCGAACCCCAACCCCGTCGAGGTCGCGACGAAGTCGCCCAGCGCCGTACCAAGGGTGTTCGACACCAGGATGGTGAACCAATAAAACATCTCATTCTGACGTGTTGTGACGCGATCAATCGCCACAGCGCCGGTCGTGCGTCGCCAAGCCCAAAGAACGCCCACCACCAGCAGCAGCAGGATGATGGAAGACTTGATGTAGCCAAGCCCGAGCGTCCGGTCGAAATAGTCTGACGTGGTCGTCCCCACGGTCGTCGTGGCCACCACCACCGCCCAGTAGCACCGCGGATGATAGTGATGAGAACGAAGCTGCGCTGCCAGCGCGGCCACAAAGAACGCCAGAAAAATAATCGAGCTGACGGCGTAGCCAAGGTCCAGCGTCATTGAGAGGGCATCGCCCCCCGTCTCGCCAAGTGTGGTCGCCAGGATCTTCGCAATCCAGAACACCAGCGTGACCGGAGGGACCTTGGTGAGCTCTCCGGCCTGATCTTGCGTTCCCTGCGAGGATGTATCGACGGATTTCAACACGTTTGTGGAGATCCTTATCGCGCGGCCCCATCAAACGCGAGGGACGACAGGTCGACTCGACGATGACTGTTTCTCAGCCGGCGCGGCGACGCAGATAGGCGGCCCGCGCCTCCGGCCAGACCTGCACGACCTTGACGATGATCATCAGGAGGGCCAGCCCCCAGGCACACCAGATCAGCGCGCCCCACCAGGGAAAATTCAGGTGATGGGATGAGCCCGCGGTCAGCGCGACCGGGAGCTTCCCCTTGTGTCGCAGCGACAGCACGTCCATCAAGATGGCCACCGTGACATGCACCGCCACCCCGGCCCAGATGCTGCGCGTGCGGATGGAGAGCGATCCCAGCACCACCCCCGCGATCAGGGCCGCGCAGGCCTCCAGGTATGGCTTGCCAAAATGGACCATGCAGTAGGGGACAATCATGGAAAAGATCGCCCCCGTTCCGAAGATGCGCGTGGTGCGGATCCACCAGCCCCGGAAGAACATCTCCAGCGCCACGAACTGGGTGATGTAGACCGCTTCCCATACTCCAAAGTCCACCCAGGAGCGTCCCGCCAGCGAGTAGATGGGGTAGTAGGAGCCGAAGTCCGGCTGCCGCGAAACGATCAGCAGGACGGGCACCATCACCGCTACGAACAGAGCGTACAACCAGGAGTGCTGCCGAACCCCGGCAAACCGCAGCCCCAGATCACGTAAGTCGTCGCGCGGAAACACCACCCGCCACACCAGGTACGGCACCAGGTAGCCAGCGATGCGCGTCAGCCCCCACCAGACCCGCCCGTACAGCTCGGCGTAGGTCCGTAACTGCGCGGCGACGGCGGGATCCTGGTTGGCGTGCCGCAGGCGTGCCATCAACGGCGCCAGGTTCTGCGCATAGAAGGTGACGTGCCCGTAGTACTCCTGCATGACCAGGATCAGCGCCCCCAGCGTCAAGGTCACAAGGGGCCGGTAGTCTACCCGCCCCTCCGCGGCCAGCTGCTGGCGAAGCTCCAGCGCCTCCACCTCCAGTGCGCGCCAGCTCTCCCTGAAGACCAGATACACCAGGGGGAACACCGCCAGCAACATCGGCACCGGCAGGAACCACTTCACGAGCGGATGCTCCAGCCAGCCGATCACGGGGCCCAAGACATACCAGACAGTGCCGGTTCGGCGCTATGTTCAGCCCATGTCCAGCAGTGAAAAGCCCCCGAGCAGTCCCACCGAGCCCACCGCCGCCGCGCCCGCTGCCGCCGCAACGCCAAGGCCAGCACTGGCCACCACCGGCGGCGCGCCCCCCGCGCCACCGCAGGTGTCGCGGCTGGGACACTTCATCACCACCTACTCCAGCTTCCTGTCCAGCTTCGTCATCGGCGTGGCCGGACTGGTGGCGACCTCCATCTGGCAGTACCGGCAGTCGCAAACGGCCACACGGCACGCCGAGTCCGAACAGGCCATTGCCCGCACCAAGGCCGACAACGACTGGCGCATAGCCCGCGCCGAGATCCTGGCCAAGAACCTCAATGTCCTGGCGTCGCAGGCGCCGGACAGCGCCGACCAGCGCTTCGGGGTGCTGCTCTCGCTGACGCGCGGAAGCATCCTCGATCCCGAACTGGCGGTCTCGTACGCGCTGGAGCTGGGAAAGGTGAACCCCGACTACATGCGCACGGTGCTCTCCAGCACCTCCGAAAAGAACTACCTCCAGCTCGAGCATGCTTTCCTGCTGACCTGCCTGCAGCGGTTCGGGGTAGAGCGGGACGCGCCCATCTGCAAGAACGACAAGCTCGCGGATCGCTCCGACGGCATCGCCCAGGTGGTCCAGGATGAGTTGGGTGCTGCCGCCGCCCTGGCCAAGGGGCCCCAGGGTCCGCTGGTGTTGTTGCGCGATGAACGAAACGTGCAGGAGAAGCCGGGGAAGTTGCTGTGGCTGTTCGAGCCCTATCTTCAAGACCTGTACGAGCGGCGGCAGTGGAACGAGATCACAGCCTTCGAATCCAGCTCCGTCGGGGCGCGCCTGGTGGCGGCGCTGGTCCTGGCCACCGCGCGCACCGGCGAACTGGTCGCCAACGCCGAGCAGTCGGAGCTGGTGAAGTTCCACGCCGAGCGCCGCAAGTGGCTGGTGTCTTACATGTTCGGCCGAACCTGCGACACGGAATGCCGGGGCAAGCTGCTGGACGTGATGCTGTCGACCTACGGCGAAGCTCAGGGCGACTACGACGAATCCCTGAAGAAGCTGCTGCAAGCCCCACGTTCCGACTCTGGTCCCGCGATGGCGCGCCTCCATGCCCGCCTGCTGTGGTGCCAGGTGGACAGCGACGATCTGCAGGAATTCCGCGACCGGGTGCTGATGCCGTCATTGATGGCAGCGCTGAGCAATCCGGCCACCGACCGGGCCAAGGCCGAAGAGCTGATCGGGTTGGTGTCCATGGTGCCGGAGCCCGGGGATCCCCGGGCCCGCCAGATCGGCGCTCCGCCGTCAGGCGCCGGAAAGGCCGCGGGGGGGGGCCCGACGGCCGCCACGGAAACTCCATCAATCACCGCCTGGAAGGCCATGTTGGCCACCATCGAACGGTCCGACGAGCGCCTGGCCCGCGCCTTCAGCGTGCGGCGCGCCACCGTGAAACGCGAGCGCGCCAACCCGCCGCCCATGATCAAGCAGGTCGACTTCTGCAGCGCTGGCGAGGTGCGCGACCGCATTCCGTCGGGCGCCAGTGAACCATGACGGGCGCCCAAGCCGACAGCCCCATGGGGTTGTGGGGGATGACCCGCTACCAGTGGACGGTGCTGTTCGCCGCCTGGCTGGGCTGGGGGTTCGACGTGTTCGACGGGCTGCTGTTCAATTACGTCGCCCCCAACTGCGTGCCGGTATTGCTGGGATTGCCCCTGGGATCGCTGGCCGCCAAGCAAGCCACGTTGTTCTGGGGGGGAACGCTGACGTCGATCCTGCTGCTGGGGTGGGCCGCGGGCGGCATCATTTTCGGCGCGGTGGCGGATCGCATCGGCCGTACCCGCACCCTGCTCATCACCATGCTGCTGTACGCGCTGGGGACTGCCGCGTGCGCCGCCGCTCCCAACTTGCCAGTGCTGATCCTGTTTCGCCTCGTCGCTAGCCTGGGCATCGGCGGGGAATGGGCGGCCGGTGCGTCCATGGTGGCGGAGGTGGTGCCGGAGCGGCGCCGGGTGGAAGCGGGAGCTTTGCTCTATACGTCGGCGCCGATGGGCCTGTTTCTGGCTACCTTCGTCAATTTTCAGATCGCCGGCAATCTCTTCAAGGGTTCTCCCGAGAAATCCTGGCGGTACGTGTTCCTGTGCGGGCTCATTCCGGCGGCGGCGGCCTTCGTCATTCGGCTCTTCGTACGCGAGCCGGAACGCTGGAAACAGGCGGCGGCTGGGGTGGCCCCGCCGCGCATGCGAGAGCTGTTCGCGCCCAGCATCCGCGCCCTCACCCTGAGTGGGTTCTTGATGGCGCTGGTAGCGCTCATCACCTGGTGGAGCACCAATGCCTTCATCCCCATCGTCTCCACCGGACTGGCCCAGGCCGCCGCGAAGACGCGGGGGCTGGACCGCGCCGCCACCATGGCCCTGGTGGAAAGCTGGAAGGCATACACCACCAGCTACTTCAACCTGGGAGGTCTCATCGGCACCTTGTTGACCATCCCGGCCTCGAAGCTGCTCGGTCGCAAGAAGATGTTCGCGCTGTACTATGCGCTCTCCGGGCTGGCCCTGTTTGCCACGTTCCACCTTGACCTCACACCCGAGGTGCGCATGCGCCTCTATTTCTTCGACG
>JBDSME010000702.1:0-4673 GCA_039916065.1 Polyangia bacterium | reverse complement strand
CGAGCGGCGGCGCCAGAGGGCGCGGCTCGCGCACCAACTCCGCTGGCGGTGAACTCCGATGCGAGCGCCGCTGGCCTTGATGGGGGGGCTGCGACGGCGGCGGGGGCGCGGGGAGCCCCGGCAGGTGTGGGTGGGGGATCGGGCGCGCTGCTTCCACCACCCACGCCAGCTCCGGCTGCGGGCAACGTGCCCGCGGCAGGCGCCGCAAGCCTTATGCGGCCCACACCCACGCCCACGCCCACCTCGACACTGGCGCCCGACGAGGACGAGACGCGACTGCTGGGTCGGGTGGTTCCCGACGCCGCGGCCGTGGTGGGGGAGGATGAGGCGGAGGACAACGCCGCCAAGCACGGCGCGACCAACGGCAAGGCGAAAGAACCGGGCGGCGGAGCTGCCGAAAAGCCCGTAGCGGCGGTCCCGAGGGCGGGGGCAGGCGGCCCGGTCGGTCGGGTCGCGCGTACGGCGGCGGACCAGAACAAACAGGGGTCCGCCGGACGGTCGTCCAGCGCCACGCGATCATCCGACACCGCCGCCACGCGAGTCCTGCCGGTGCAGGTCCGCATCACCTCCAGCCCCCTGGGGGCGGTGGTTCGCACGAAGAAGCAGGTGCTCGGTCGCACGCCCCTGGCGGTGCATTTCAACCCTGGGAACACCTACGAGCTGACCTTCGTGAAGGGCGGCTATGTCACCAAGAATCGACGCCTGGCGGTCCGATCCGGCAAACCGCAAAGCATCAGCGTGGCCATGAGGAAGGCGCCGCCGCCCCCAAGGCGCAGCTTCTTCTTCCATCGCCGCTGATCAGGTGTGCCACGTTCCACCAGCTCCCGCCTCGACGTTGATCAAGGGTTCAGGTCACCCCGGGTCTCCACCAGGGGCTGATGGGTGGAAGGCGCCGCCGGCCAGACCGCAATGGCCAGGCAAAGCGCCCCGAGGACGAAGTGGTAGTAGTTGCAGAACGCCTGCTTGTTGAAGGCGAACAACGCGAAAAAGACCATCGCCATTGCGGCGGAATACCCGTATGGCGTGTGCGGGCAGCGCCGCCGGGTCAGCTCGATCGCACCGCCCGCGGCGATGAATGCCAGCACCGTGGGCGGGTGATGACCAACCAACCAGGCCAATGCCGCCAGAAAGCTGAGCGCGTCTTCACGAAAGGGCTGGTGAAATTGCAGCGTGACCACGGAGTGGCCGAAGGCGCGCCAGTCCCACAGGGCCAGGGGCAGGGACACCACCGCCCCTGCCGCGACGGCCTTCGCCAGCGGGAGGCGCAGGTCGCGCCAGCGCAGCGGCGTGGGCCCCAGCAGCAATAGCGGCGGCACCGCGAAGACCAGGTACTGCTTGGACACCAGGAGCAGCCCGATGGCGATGGGCAGGCCGCGGCGCCAGCGACAGGCGCAGAAGACCACCAGTGCCAAGAGCGCCACGACCAGAGGCTCGGTCCAACCGAGGCTGAGCACGTAGAGATTGCGGGGGTGAAATAGATAGAGCACAGCCGCCAGAAACGCCGTGCGCCCCGGGCGGGCCGTCCCCATCAGCAAAGCCGTCACCGCCATCGCGGCCAGATGGCTGAACCTGAAATCCCCCAGCAGGTGTCCTGGAAGGATCAGCAGCAAACTGATGGGCATGTAGACGAATCCGAACAGCACCCGCCCCTGAGACACCATTCCCGGCCCGTAGTAAGGCGTGTCGGCGACATAGATGTTTGGGAACGTGAGCGCGTACGGGTTCTGACCAGACAGCAGCGCGGCGCTGCTGTCGCGCTGGAAGATGAAAACGTCGATGGGCGGTTCGGGCGCGTGCAGCAACAGGAAGCCACCCATGGCCACATGAACCGCGACCACCAGCAGCAGCTGTCTGCGAAGATTGATCTGCGGCGAACGAAAGCTTTGCCGCACCATCAGTCCCACCAGCGCCAGGCCCAAGTAGAAGGGCACGTACATCCACAGGTGGGTCGGTTTGAAATGTTCGGAAGGGAAGCGAATCACATGCGCGACCAGAAAGCCGGCAATCGACCAGCCCAACACCCGGTCGACCAGCGCCGGTCCATGATGCTCGATCGTGGCGAGCGGGCGGCCCAGAACGCCCCTCGTCGCTCCCACGAAGGCCATGGCCAGAAACAGGACCGCGAAAACCTGGAGGCGGCCATCGAGGATTTGCAATGCGATGCCCAGGCTGGTCGCGGCGGCGGTCAGGAGCACCGGCTGAGAGACGGGTGCGACGGCCCCGGTGGCATCGCTGGCTTTGGTGGTCATGCCATCTTTCTCTCATCGGGGCGGCGCTCGACGTACGTCACCAGCAGCGCGACCAGTAACAAATTCCGCGCACACAGGACCAGAGCGGCGCCGAAGTGACCGGCGGTCAACGCGGGATATAGGGCGGGGAAGAGCAGCGACGTCAGTAGGGCAATGCCGACCAGCAGCGGCGCGCCTCTGCGCAGGGACGGGCCGCAGACCGCGCAGGCAAAAGGCATCAGCCACAGGAGGTACTGCGGCGAAAAAACGTTGGCGGTCAGGATCGCCGCGGCCAGCAAGGCGGCGAACCCGCGCGGCAGGGGCAGGCGGCGCCGCAACGCCAGTGCGGTCACCGCCAGCAACGCCGCCGGTTGCAGCAACCCGGCCAGGGCCGCGGCCCGGGTTGCCATTGGGCCGGCGATGTCGTGGGCGCCGTGACTGAAGGCGGGCCAGAGGTCGAGATGGAACTGCGGCTTTGCGAGCAGCAACAACCCAGCGTAGCTGCTCTCCACCTGCAGCCCGCGCTCGCACTGGTAGCGCAAGAAAGCCAGGGCGCTGGCCCCGGCACCGGCGTGCAGGACGGGCGCGAACGTGCCGACGACGACCAGGCATGTCGCCGCGGTCACCACCATCCAGATTCGGCGCGGCCCTCTACCGCGCAGACGCAGCAGCAAGAAAGGCAGCAGCACCAGCGGATACAGCTTCAACCCCACCGCCAGCCCCAGCAGCGCACCGCCAGCGGCCGCTCGCTTGTCGTCCACGCTCTCGCCCGCGCGCGACGCCAGCAGGTGCACCCCGAGTACACTCATCGCAGCCGGCACCAAGTCATAGCGGACGTACAAGACCGGAAACAAGCAGGCGGTGACCACCGACCACAGCCAGGCGGCCCGCACCCTGGCTTGATCGTCTTCACCGCCGCCCCCGCCGATCCCACGCAACAGCGCCGCCAGGATAACCCCGTCCATGGCCAGGCACAGCAGGGAAAAAGCCACGCGAAAACGCGCGAACGACGATCCAACGGCGGCCACCGCGGCAAACAGGGTCACGGCCGCGGGGGGGTATTCGACCGGGAAGTCGCGGTAGGGGATCTGCCCGTCCAGCCATGATCGTCCGAGTCGATAATAGAGGCCCGTATCACCATCGAAATACGCGGCCGTGATGCCCAACACGAACAGGCGTGTGATCACCCAGGCAACTATGGCCAGGCGGACGCTGGGGCGACGAGTGGACTTCATAGTGCCGGGAAGGCGCAAAGTAACACGGCAAACCCCGGAGACTTTGGTCGCCGGTGTTAGACCAATGCGCGCAGCGCGGACAGTAGCGCGCTGTTCTGTTCGGGGCTGCCTACCGTGATGCGGAGGCTGTCGCGAAGCTCCGGCGTGTTCCAATACCGAACCAGGAGCCTGCGCGACCGCAATGCGTCGCACAGGTCGCGCGCGCCGCCGCCCACATTGCACAGCAGGAAATTTCCCGACGCCGCTGGCCAGGTCCAACCAAAGCTGGCCAACTCGCCCTCCAGACGCGACTTCTCGTGCAGGGTCTGCGCGATGACGCGGGCGTGATATTCGCGGTCCTCCAGCGCGGCGAGACCAATCGCCTGCGTGATCACGTTGACGTTGTAGCTGTCCTTGACCTTGTTCATCTCCGCGACCAGCGGGGCGGCGGCGAACAGCAAGCCCAGGCGGGCGCCGGCCAGGCTGTAGCTCTTGGAAAAGGTGCGCAACACGATCAGGTTGGGGTGCGCGTTCAGATGGGGAAGCATGCTGGCGGCGGGATCCGCCCCCAGCGCGAAGTCGACGTATGCCTCGTCCACCACCAGGATGCCGTCCAGGCGATCGGCGAGGTTCCGCAACGCGGCAACCGGGGTCAGAGTGGACGACGGGTTGTTCGGGTTCGCCACCAGGGTCAAACGCGCCCCCGAAGTTGCCAGGGCCTCGGGCAGTTCCCAGCGTGTGCCCACCCTGCCGTAGGGGGCGTGAATGATCGGGGCACCCTGTATCGCGGCCAGGGTGTCATAGAGGCCGTATGAAGGCCAGGGGCAGCAGGCGCTGTCCCCGTCGTCCAGGAAGGTGCGGCAGATGATGGTCAAGCAATCATCGGAGCCATTGCCGGCGATGATCTGTTCGGCGGCGACGCCGTAGATAGCAGCGGCCGTTTCGCGCAACCGCCGGCTGGAGGGGTCGGGGTACAGACGCAGCAGTTCGTCGCCAGACTGCACCACCTGCAGCAGGGCATCGCGGACGCGCGGCGAAGGTGGATAGGCACACTCGTTGGTATTCAGCTTGATGAATCCGGGTTGCTGCTCCCCGGTGGTGTAGCCGGCCAGATTGCGGACATCGGCCCGCACCTGTTCCAGCACATCGCGAGCGCCTCTGGCCACGTGGGCAGCCTAGTGCACCGCCCTGGATTTTTCTATCATTCTTGCCTGGCCGTCGACCGCAGGTG
>JBDSME010000701.1:0-3539 GCA_039916065.1 Polyangia bacterium | reverse complement strand
CGCGTGGTCTCGGTGGAGTTCGAGATTCCCGGAACAGGGGAGATCGTCTGGGCGCGCGCCGAACCGCGTTTCGATGCGCTCACCGAAGATTTTCACAGCAGCGGGTTGACGTTCACGGGGATGGCCAACAAGCACGAACGCCTCCTGCACGAATACGTCCTGCACAAGAAGTTCTCCCGGACCTGGCGGCGCGGCGATCACGGCAGGACCGCCCGCGTCTGAGGCCGCCCGCCGTTCATCGTCATCGGGCCGCCGTCGCTGTTCGCTTCAATCCGTCCAGTCCATCTATTTTCTTGCATCCGGTCTGATTTCCCTCTCCTCGGTCGACCCTCGGTCCTGCGATTGTGCAGGGCCGGGGGTCGTTATTTTGGCGGGCAACAGGCTCCGTCGAGGCGACTCGGGCCTTGGTGCAACGCGGGGCTATGCTTGGGTGGTGCGGCTGCGGGTGGCCTCGATAGCGGCGTGCGTCTTTCTGGTCGCACTGGTGTTCCTCACAGGGCGCTCGGCGAGCGGCGCGCGAGTGGCGAAGGTGGCGAATGCGGCACCTTCGGCACCTTCGGCACCTTCGGCACCTTCGGATTGGAAGGTTCACCGATCCGAGGCGGACCTCACCGAAAGACTGGCCCGCGTCCTTGCCGCCCACCCCGAGCGCCGGGATATAGCGGCGCGGCTCGTCAACGGCGTGAGCCGCGTGCGCCGGGGCCTGGTGATTCGCCGTTTCCAGGAAGCCGCGGCGGCGACACGGACTGGCTTCGCCGCGCGGCTGGCGTTTGCGCAGGTGCTGCTGGCCGCCGGAGAATGGCAAACGGCCGCGGTTGAGTTTGCCAGCGCGGCCGAACTGGCGCCGCTGGACGTGGCCTCGAAGTGGGGGCTCGCGCGCGCCTTCGCCGCGCTGGGGAAAACCGGGGAAGCGGCGGCGGAACTCCGGGCGGCGCTGGCACTGTCGCGCGCCGCCGACGAGACGTATCAGCTGGCGCGCGAGCTGACCGCAGCCGCTGTGCGGGCGGGTGATGTGGAAGCGGAGCTCGAGGGGCGGCGCGCTGCCCTGCGCGTTCGTCCTGACCCGGGCGCCATCCTCGAGCTTGCGGCCACGTTGAACAACACCGGGCACCACGACAAGGCGGCGGCCCTGCTGGCCGATCGCGCGGCCACCATGGCGCGCACTCCCGAGCAGCGGGCGCGGTGGGCTCTTGCCGAAGGTAGATCTCGCGCGGCGGGGGGGGACCTTGAGCGGGCGGCCGCGGCGCTGGCGGGGGCGGGGCGCCACGCGCCCGCGCGGGCTCGGGCCCTGTGCCAGGAGATATGGAATTTGCGCGTCGAGGTGGCGCGCCGCCGCGGTGCCTTGGACGAACTGGCCCGCGAGTTAGCCCATCCGCGCGACGGTGTCGAGTGGACGGCGCGCGCCCAGGTGGCGGACGAGCAGGGCGATCTGCGGGGTGCCTGGGCGGCACTGGAGGAAGCGGTTCGCCTGTCTCCGCGAGATCTCGGGTTGCAAAAGCGTGAGATCGCGCTGGCGCGCCGGGTGGGAAGTCCGACAGAGGCGGCGGCGCTGTACCAGCGTCTGGTGGCGAGCACCTTGGGCCAGCGCGGTGGCGATGATCCGGCGGCCGTCGTGGACGCCCTCGATGGCCTCTGGGAGCTGGGGCGATCGGAGATTGCCGGTCGAGTGTTCGATCGGGTGCTGCTGGCCCGGGGGCGCGCGGCCGGGGCCGATCTGTTGCGCGCGCTCGGTGACATGGCCGCGCGGTGGGGAGACGATCGTCGGGCGGAGCGGTGCTGGACAGAGCTGTTGCGGGGTAATCCTGGTGACGAGGTGGCCCTGGTGGCCCTGGGAGAAATCCAGCTGCAAAGAGGGCAGCGTCAATCCGCCCTGGCAACCTGGCGTCGGGTGCTGCGCGTTGGCGGGGCGCGACGCGCGGATGCGCACGCCCGGCTCGCGGAGATCCTGGCCGACCACGAGTTTGGCACGCAGGCTTTGGTCGAAGCGCGAGCGGCGGTGGAGCTCGATCGGTCCGAGCCACGGTTTCATCGGTCCCTGGCCTCCACGCTGGAACGGCAGGAGCGGCTGCTGGACGCGGAGTCCGAATGGGAGACGGTCTTACGGTTGGCCAGGGACCCCGGGCGAGCGTCCGAGCGGCACGAGGCACGGACCCGGCTGTTGGGCTTGTGGATCCGGGGAGGCAGTGCCCGCGTCGCCCTGAAACTGCAGACGATGGAACAGCTGCTCGCGAATCAGCAGCAGCAGCACGGAAACAAGGGGGGCAGCCCCGGTGATAGCGATCGCGAGATGCTGATCTTCCTGGTGCAGGCGCAGCTTCGTACCGGACGAACCGATGCGGCGTTGGCACTGATGAAACGGGCACTCGGGGGGCCGTATCCCCGCGGAAACGTCGAGGAGCAAGGCGAGGAGCGACCGCCCGAGCGCGGCCCAACATCGGAGGAGGACGCCAGCGCAGACGCCGACTTGATCCTGCTGCTGGTGCGCACGCTCCGTCAGGTGCATCGCCCGGACGAGGCGATGCGGTGGCTGGAACAGCTCTCCCTTCGATTTCCAGAGCGGGCCCGCGAGGCGCAATTGCAACTTGCGGATCTGGCCCTCGCCGAACACGCCGATCAGCGTGCCCGATACCATGCGCAGCAGGCGGTGGCGAGCAGCGGGGAGCACCATCGGAGCGAGCTTCGGGCGGCGGCGGTGCAAGAGCGACTCGGTCATCTCGACGAGGCCGCGCTGATGTACCGGCGTCTCCTGAAGAGAGGCGGCCCAGATCCCGCGGCGGCGCTGCGCCTGGCGGGGCTGCTGGGGCGGTCCGGGGAGACTGAAGAACAACGGATGTTGCTGGAAGAAGCGGTGCGGACGAGCGTCGACGAGGAGACAGTCGCCAGCGCCGGCATGCGGGCCATCGTTCTGGCAGAGGCCAGCGGAGCCGGTACCCTGGAAGCCCTGGAGGGATTGATTGCCGACACCCCCGATCTGAATGGCAGCGGGGCGCCGGCAGCGGCACGGCGGCGGTTGCTGGCGGCCGTTCTGTGGCGCCTGGTGCCCGCGGTCTACCGCCGGCGTCTAACAGATCCAGTCGCGGCAGTGAAGGTGAACCGCTTCGCGAGGGATGGGTTGCGCCCGCTGCTAGAGCTCGCCAATGCCCCTGACAGCGTCTCGGACCCCCGGGCCATCGAACTCATCGGGATGCTCGGCCGCGTCGAGGCTGTCCCGGCGCTCAGCCGCCTGCTGGTGCCTGACGCTGTCGAGCGCGCGGGAGAGCCGGCCGCATCGGGCCCGGGTGCTCGGGGACCCGCGCTCAAGGACGACCTGGCCTCGATCATCGTGGTGGCGCTGGGCCGCCTGGGCGGCGAACTGGCACGCGTGACCCTGGAGTCGTTCGCGCAGCGCAACGAGTCCTCGTCGCGGCTGGCGTTGCTGTGGGCACTGGGGCGGGTGGGTGGTCCGGTGGCGATTGAGCGGGCGCGACAGGAGTTGACCGGGAGCGCCACCGACGGGGGCATCGTGGCCTGCTTGAGCCTGGGGCGCGCCGGCGGGGAGC
>JBDSME010000700.1:0-4164 GCA_039916065.1 Polyangia bacterium | reverse complement strand
TCGCCAGGCGGAAGGTGGTTCGTTTAATCGACGGCGTCGGCGCGCGCCCGTGGGGCATCGGCGTGAGCGGCGACGGCAAATACGTCTTCACGGCGAACGGCCCTACCGGCGACGTATCAGTCATCGACGTGGCGACCGGCAAAGTCGAACGAAGGGTCAAGGTGGGAGGGCAGCCCTGGGGGTTGGTCCTCGCTCACGTCCCTCGCGCACGCAAATAAGACGATGACCAAACGACCTTTGTCATCCCCCGCTTTCGCGGGGCGAGGACAAACAGGTTTGGTAGGCCCACGCCGGCTCTCACGAGGGTCATCTCAACCCTGTGGCGTAGGTACCAGGGGGCCGGGTCGTACCAACTACCCGAACGAAGCCAAGCTTTGCTTGGCGGAGTGAGCGTCGGAGGCGCGGAACCCTCCCAGGGTTCCGATTAAGTAGCCAGCCCCGTCAGGGGCAGCTCGTCAGCGAGGCGATCCAGTCGCCTATCAGCTTGGTCCCCTCCTGGTCGATGACGTAGCTGGCGATCTGGGGCATGCGGACCGTCTTGCCGCCTTTCGGATCTGGCAGGGTGTTCATGCGCAGGTACATCACCGAGTTGTCTTTCTTGCCTGGGTCGAGGACCAGCGAATTCAGAACGCCGAGGTCGCTCTTCACGGGCACGGTGCGGCACATGTGGGTGTCCTTCAGTGCGATATCCAGGCGCATATCCAGGTCAGGGAAGTCACCGTCCGGGCGGTGGCAGATGGCGCAGTTGGCGTGCAGGTACGAGCGCGCACGCTGCTCCAGGGTGGCACCCGCTGGGGGCGCTCCCGCTTGCGAGACGTACGGCGCGATCAGCGCGGCCTGATACGGCTTGACGATCGGCGCGTCGAACAGACCGAGCGTCTGCAGCATTTCGATCTGGTTGATGCCGCCCACCATACGGTTCATCTGTCTCGTCTCCGGCCCCAGGGAGAACCCCGCGCTCTCGGCGTGGCATTTCATGCAGTCAATGCGGTTCGGGTAGTGCCAGTCGACGGTCCGCTTGCCGGTGTTGAAAGAAGCCTGCACGCGATCGTCGGGAACCAGCGTGGCGTCCGTCTGCTCCTGGTTCCACTGATAGGTGATTCCCGCCCAGGTGGCCTGGTCGAAGCGAATGAACAGACGGGTCTCCACGAACTTCCCGTCGAACAGAAAATTCTTGACCAGAACTGTCCCCACGGGAAACACCCACTTGCCCGTGTCTGCCATGCCCTGGGGGCAAGCGGTGGGCTCGGTGGCGCAGTTCTTCACGTGGATCTTGGCGCCTGCAGGTAGGGCCATGCCCCGGGTCTTGTCGGCGCCGTCCGACCACAGGGGACTGTTCACCTCGTATGGAATGACCGAAGCGGCAAGCATCGTGGGATGCGCCGGGTCCACGCATCCGGTCTGTGTGAGCTTCGCCGCAGGGCTGTCCAAGCTGGCCGGAGGGATACAGGTCTGGGGCGCCCCAGCGTTGCCGGAATGCCCTCCTGTATTCGCTCCCCCGTCACTCGAGGTGCCGTTGCCGCCGTTGCCGCCGGTAGCCGTGGCGCCGCCAGCACCACCGAGCGGCGCGGTCGTTGACCCACACCCCATCGAGATCACCATCGCGAGCGCTGCCGCCACGGCCCGCAATCGCGTCGCAAAAAATGACCGTGGACCAGTTACCACGCCCCGGCGCCTGGACGTTGCCATACTTACATGAGTGAAATCGGTCATTTCAGCCGTGACCAGAGGTGATTGGACTCCACGCGCTCAGTGATCGCATTAAGTTGGTCGGGCGGCAATGACTAAAATCGCCTACGATTCACCACCCCTCATCAGCTCGAACGGTCTGATTGTGCTCCGCGCGGAGCTGCCAGGAACTCCGTTGAACAAGCGTTTCACAAAAGCAGGTGCGTAATGAACGAGCGTTTAATTGTCGGTCTCTTGTTCGGCTCCGTGCTGGCATCGCTATCGGGTGCCTGTTCTTCTCGTGGTTCGGGTGGCGGGGGCACGGGCGGGCGAGCTGCGGGTACTGGAGGCGGAAGCGTCTCGGGTACCGGCGGTAACAACGTCGGCACTGGCGGCGCGGCGACCAGTACTGGCGGGCGAGCATCGGGCACTGGAGGCGAAAGCGTCCCAGGTAGCGGCGGCAACAGCCCGGGCACCGGCGGGGCGGCGGCCGGTGGCGGCGGTCGGGCGGCGGGAGCGGGCGGAACCATTGCGGGAACGGGCGGAACCATTGCGGGAACGGGCGGTGCCGCGGGTGGGGGGGCCAGGGGCAATTCGGTGCTGGAGCGCAACAATCATCCAACGCGAGATGGCCATTTCCTTCAGCCGACCCTGACCAAGGCCCGTGCCGCGACGATGGCGCGTGACACCACCTTTGCAGGGACTTTCACCGGTAACATGTGGGCGTCGCCGCTCTATCTGGAGAACGGGCCTGGTGGAAAAGGGGTCTTCTTCGCGGTGACGACCGGCAATGACGTGGTGGCGCTGGACGAGACCACCGGTACCGCGATCTGGCCTCCCAAGAGCATCGGCTCCTCGCCCCAGAACTCAGGAGCCGGCTGCGGGAGCATCCACCCCATTGGCATCCTGAGCACACCCGTCATCGATCCAGTGACCCGTACGATCTATGTGGCGGGCGCCATCGGCACCGCCAGCATCGCCCGTCACGAGGTCCACGCGCTGTCGGTGGATGATGGAACGTCGCGCGCCGGGTGGCCGGTGAACGTGTCGGCGCTAACCGCCGGGGCGGTCGCGTTCGACACCATGCCGCAGAACCAGAGAAGCGCGCTTTCACTGGTGAACGGAATCGTATACGTCGCCTACGGGGGACACGTCGGCGATTGCGGCAATTACCGCGGCTGGGTGGTGGGCATCAACGCCGCCAACCCGGCGATGCGCGGCGCTTGGGCCACCGGCGGGGTTGGGGAAGGTATCTGGGCGGCGGGGGGCATGGCTTCCGACGGAAACGGCGTCTTCGCGATGACTGGAAACAGCACCGTCGGCACCGCCACACACCTCGACAGCGAAGAGGTGATTCGAATCACGGGCATGGGGACGCTAACCAGGTCCAACGCGAACCTCTATTATCCCAGCACCTGGCGCGCCATGGACAGCGCCGACGCCGATCTCGGCGCTGTCAGCCCGCTGGTCCTGCAGGTCCCAGGCGCCACACCGTCTTCCTACGTGGTCGCCATAGCCAAGGATGGCCACATGTTTTTGCTCGACAGCACCAACCTGGGCGGCATGAACGGGCACGTCGTCGATTTCCGGGTGGCGTCGTCAGGCATGTCCATCCACACGGTGCCTGCGTCCTACACCACGGCGGCCGGCGTGCATGTGACCTTCTCGACTGACAGCGGCGCCGTCTGCCCGGCCGGAATGCCGACGGGAAAGGTGATCATGTCAGTGCTCATTCCGGCCGGCGCGCCTCCGGCGCCGCGCGTGGTGTGGTGCGCGCCGCTGGCGGGTGAAGTGACGTCGCCCATCGTCACCACCTCCAACGGGTCCAGCGACGCGGTGGTCTGGTACATCAGCAATGGCAAGCTGATGGGTGTCGACGGCGACACTGGCGCGAACATCGTGACGGGAGCCGACACCTGCTCCGGCGTTCGCCGCTGGACCTCGCCCATCGCCGTCAAAGGCAGGATCATTGCCGGCGGCGACGGACATCTCTGCTCATGGTCGGCGCATTAGATGTCTTACCGGATCGAAATGTAGACGATTAAGCCAGGTTTCAGTTTCCGGCGAACGCGAGGCCGGTTGAGCACCGGGAGGTCCAGTTTGCTGGACCGGCTCCCCCGTCAAGCAACTCCGACGGGTCCGAGGGGGTCTCGCAGGGGCCTTCCCAGGCCCCTTGCGGCGGCGAAGAGCCGCCCTACCGTTGCGGCGCGCCGGGGCGGGCGTAGGGGTGGTCGGTGACGACGTTCAGGCGCTGCTTGGTGAGGCGTTCGATGTCGCGCAGTTGTTCGCGCTCCGCGGGCTCGCAGAACGACAGGGCAACGCCGCGGGCTCCGGCGCGCGCCGTCCGGCCAATGCGGTGGACGTAGCTTTCGGGATCGTTGGGCAGCTCGTAGTTGATGACGTGGGTGATGCCGTCCACGTCGATGCCGCGGGCGGCGATGTCGGTGGCCACCAGGACGCGGGCCCTTCCGGCGCGGAAGTCTTCCAGGGCGCGCT
>JBDSME010000699.1:0-2963 GCA_039916065.1 Polyangia bacterium | reverse complement strand
ACGGTGCTGCCAATGATGATCGCCTCCCCGGGCGCGAATTCGATCAGCGCACCTGGATCAATCAAGCGGTCCCTGACCCGGGTGCCGTTGGCGCTGTGCAAGTCTTCTACCTGCAGGGCCGCGCCGGGGGTGTGTACGTGAAAGCGCGCGTGCTCGCGGGAGGCCAGGGGATCGTCGAGCCTCACCGCACACTTCGACGAACGGCCAATCTCCACCGTGCCCACAGTGGGCAGCGGTACGCTGACGAAGGCATCGGGGGACATCACCAGGACGTGCAGGACTCCCGGCTCGCCAGCCGCGCCGTCCCCCTCCTCCTCCAGCATGGTGGTTTCCGTGTTCACAAAGCACCCGTCCTGCACTGCGACATCGTGACATTAGCCACAAGGCAAAATAGCTGCAAGGAACTGCTCAAAGGCGCCGCTAACAAGCAGGGGCAGCAAAAATTCAGCTTTTTCCGGATTTCCGGGCACCGCGCAGAAGGTAGAGGAGCGTGGCCGGCCTTGTCGCGAAGAAACCCCAAGTTCCCGCTGGGTTGGAGCTTCGTGTTACAGTGCACCGACCCAACTGGGTGTGTTGCGAAGCTTGAAAAGTGGGGTCGATGGCGAATTGTGAACGTTGCGGGTTCTCGAATCCGCTGACCGCGCGTTATTGCAGCCAGTGCGCCGAACCCCTGGTGGCCAAAGCCGCGGGCGTGCCCGCCGCCCCTGCGGGGGTTGCTGGCGAACGGCGGCAGTTGACCGTGCTTTTTTGCGATCTGGTCGGGTCGAGCGCGCTCGCCGAACGCCTGGACGGCGAGGATCTGGAAGGGTTGCTCAGCGTTTATCACCGCACGGCCGCCGAGGTGGTGGAGCGATTCGGGGGACATGTCGCTCAGTACCTCGGCGACGGGATGCTGATCTATTTTGGGTATCCCCTGGCACACGAGGACAGCCCCCGGCGCGCCGTGCAGGCCGCCCTGGAAATCATCCAGGCCGTTTCTCGCATCGACGTGCCGCGCGAGCGGCAGCGCGACACGCTGCCCGTGCGATCATTTGCCGCGCCGTCCGCTGCCTGGGAACGCAAGTTGAGGGTGCGGGTCGGTATCGACCTGGGACAGGTGGTGGTGAGCAACATCGGCGCCGGGGTCAGTCGCCAGTTCCTGGCGCTGGGCGAGGTCCCTAACGTCGCCGCCCGCCTGCAGGCACTGGCGGAGGCGGGCGCGGTGGTGATCAGCGAGGCGGTGCATCGCATGGTGAAGTTCTTCTTCACCACCACGTCGCTGGGAGCGCAGTCATTGCGCAACTTCTCGGAACCCGTGACGGCATATCGGGTCCTGGGAGCGACCGGAGTGGTGCACCGGCTGGACGCCATCGCCGTCACCGAGATGAGCGCCTTCGTCAACCGGGTGCGGGAGCGCGACGCTCTCGAGAACCACTGGGAGGAGACGCTTCAGGGGCGCCTCCCGGTGGTGCTCTTGAACGGCGAGCCGGGAATCGGGAAGTCGCGGCAGGTGCGCGAGCTCCGCGAACACCTCGCCGGTAAGGTGTCCCAGACCCTGGATATCCACTGCTCATCCCTGTACCAGAACAGCGCCCTCTACCCGATCGTGGAAGGGATCAAGCACAGCATGGGGCTGTCATCCACCATGACGGTGGAGCAGAAGCTGGCGCGGCTGGAGGGAGAGGTGGGCGCTTCCCTGGGCGCCGCTTTTCCGGACGCCGTCCCGATCTTCGCGTCGTTGCTATCCCTGCCCAGCGCCAACCTTGGCCGCCACGCGCTACCGCCCCTGTCGCCGCAGCGCTTGCGGCAAGCGACCTTCGACATCGTGCTGGCCTGGATCCACGAGGCCGCCAGGCGTGGGCCGATGTTGTTGACGGTCGAGGATCTGCACTGGGCCGATCCCTCTACCCTCGAACTCTTGCGCCAGTTGGTGGAGGGGGCGCCCCCCGGCGACTGTCACCTCTTCACCCTGCTCACGTCGCGCCCCGAGTTCCACGCGCCGTGGAACAGCCCGCGCTGCTCCACCCTGTTGCTGGAGCGCCTGGCGGTTCGTGAGGCGGAGGCACTGGTGACCAACGTCGCCGGCGGAGAGCTGCCCGATGACGTTTTGAACGAGCTGCGCATCAAGGCCGACGGTGTGCCGCTGTTCGTCGAGGAGATGACGAAGTCAGTGATGGAATCGGGCCTGATGCGGGCCCACGGGAATCGATTCGAGGTGGCCCGCTACCTGAGCGCCAGCGCCGTCCCGGAGACGCTGCAGGATTCCTTGATGGCGCGCCTGGATCGACTGGGCGAGGGAAAAGCGGTGGCGCAGCTTGCCGCCGTGATCGGTCGTGAATTCTCGCTGGAGCTGTTGCAGGCGGTTTCAGAGCTGGCGCCCGAGCACCTGGCGCGCGTCCTGGACAGGCTGGTGGAGGCGCAACTGGTATTCCTGGACGAGCAGGATCGCGGGTCGTCCGCCATCTATGTGTTCAAGCACGCGCTGGTTCAGGACACCGCGTACCGCAGTCTGCTGCGCGGCACCCGACAGCAGTTCCACAAGAAAATCGCGCAGGCGCTGGAGCAAGGCTGGACCGAGGCGGCACGCACGCAGCCCGAGCTCCTGGCGCAGCATTACAGCGACGCGGGAATGGCCCGTGAGGGCATCGGTTACTGGTTGACCGCCGGACAGCGGGCGCTGGGGGCCTTTGCGCACTCCGAAGCCATCAGCCACTTTCGGAATGGACTGGAGCAGCTTGCGGGGTTGCCCGCTTCGCCCGAGCGGAAGCGGCTGGAGATCGAGCTGCGCGCCGGCGTGGGGCTGGGATACCTGGCCACCAAGGGGTTTGCCGCGAAGGAGGTGGAAGAAGAGTATGGGCGGGCGCGCGATCTCTGTGACGAGATTGGCGACACTCCGGTGCGCGTCATCTACGGCATCTGGGTGGTGGACTTCGTGCGCTGCAACCGCACCGGCATCGAGCGGGTGGTGAAGCATTTTCAGCGTC
>JBDSME010000698.1:0-3302 GCA_039916065.1 Polyangia bacterium | reverse complement strand
TTTATCCCGAGAGCATTTTCTGCGCGATCGAGACCTCCGGCGACGGCAAGGTCAACGTGCAGAGCCGCGTGCAGATGTTCCTGTTCAAGGCGCGGCTGGCGGCGCAACGTGAATACGCGGAAGCACTGGCGCTGATGGGGCGCAGCGCCGATGACGTGCGCGCTTTCTTCGCTGCCCACCCCGACTTCGCCAGCGGCTTGCACCGCGCGCCGCACGCGGCCAGTGGCACCGCCGCCGACCGGCTGGCGGAGATCGCGCCGTTCCTGGACAAGAGCCCCCGCGAGATCC
Organism: Polyangia bacterium; assembly: GCA_039916065.1. Taxonomy (GTDB): domain Bacteria; phylum Myxococcota_A; class Polyangia; order Fen-1088; family Fen-1088; genus FEN-1088. The sequence goes on along the minus strand of JBDSME010000698.1, from coordinate 3,014 downwards.
GGCTGATGCAGGCGCGCCAGCATGCCGCCCAGACCTGGAAGGCTCTGCGGGCCGCGCCCGGGAAGCTGAACGCGCTGCGGGCACGCTGGTCGGAGAAGTCTCCCGAAGTGCTGGCGCAGGTCCGCGAAGAATGGGCAGACGCCCGCCCGTTGGTGGCAGAGAAGATTCGCGCGAAGGCGAAAGCCGGCATGGACGGCGTCTGGGCCGTCGTGCGCCGTCCCAGCACTGTTGCTTCCGCCGCCACGGAAGCCCGCGTTCAATAGACGCGAAACTTAGTACCTCACTGCGGTGATTTCGGGTGATTTCGATCGATCGCTGGATCACCCATCGGGGGAGTCGCGATTGAGCCGACGTACGCCATACGGCAGCTGTTTGTCCTCGCCCCGCGAAGCGGGGAGAGGATAAAGGTGAGGGGTGGGTGCGCGCTTTATCGCAGCGCCGTCCCCTCACCCGGCGGCTACGCCGCCGACCTCTCCCCACTTTCGTGGGGCGAGGTTAGTAAACGGCGTGTGGGTGCGGCTGGCGGTGCAGGTGGCGACGGTTGTCCTCACCGGATTCCTAATCTCGGCCCCCGCCTGGTCAGCGCCTCCGTCCTTCGAGGGCCGGGCCGCGCCGGCGGCGTTCGCCCCTTTCCTGTCTGCTGACACCGATCTGGTGTTGCTCCCGGCCGCCCGTAGACCTCCAGCGCGGCCGGTCGTGGTCGCGGCGACGCGCGTGACCGCTCGAGCAAATGACGTCGCGACGGTCTTCCTGACCCCCGCCTTGCTGAAGCAATCGTTGCCAGCGCTGGTGCGTGCCGAGGTGATCGCGACGCGCCCGGGTCCTCGCCCCGAAGGCTGGCCTGACCGCCTGCTGGCGTGGGAGGTGGAGGTGCCGCTGTTCAATTTGAAGGGCAAGGCCTGGCTGCAGCAACGGCCCGACGGCGCCGAACTGACGTTGGTCGAGGGGGCCTTCGCCCCCGGGAACATTCGGTTCCGTGTCGGTCCGACGGCGGACGACAGCGCGGCGGCGGTTCTGACCACCGAGCTGCGGCTCGAGGTTCGTTCCTCGAACTGGATCTTTCGCAAAGTGGCCCGCCACGATCCTTGGGCCGAGACAGCCATGACCGCGGCCATGGGCTGGGTGGTGACGCGCGCCGTGGCCTTGCGCGCCGAAGCGCCGCCAGGGGCCGCGCCTTCCCGGCCGCGCGTGCCCATCCAGCCACCAGCCGCCACGGCCCTGGACGGAACACCGCTGGCGGGGCCGGCGCTGGCGGCGCTGCGTGGGACCGGCCTGCTCGCCTCAGTTCGCCGTGCGACCAGTGGGAGACTGGCCTGGACGTCGGTGGCCATCCCCGTGCCGACGACGGGCGCTGCCGACAGCGCGGCGGCGCGGCTCGCGGTGCCGGAAAACTGGGTGGTCTTTCCAGGCTGGAAGTCGGTGAAACGCCGTCCGGCGCCCGCTGCCGGCGCGGGTGCCCGACCCGCGCTGCTGATCGAGGTAAGGGACGACGTTTCTCTGGTCGATCTCGACGCGGTGTGGGCCGTCGAACCCGGCCTCCCCGTCCGCGCCACCGTGGTCGATGGAGAAACGCGCGGTGGCGTTCTCACCTGGCAGATCTTGTCGCAAGGCAGGTCAAAGAGTGAGCCCGCTGGCTCCACCTCTGCCGACAGCGCCACCGGGCTGGCCGTTCTGTCCATGCACCCCCGCCTCGACGCGGCCGGGTTCGTCGAGCGCAGGTTGGTGGCGGCCGAGCCGCTCCTGGAACACGCCCTGGCGCTGGCCCTGACCTACGTCGACGCCGCGGCGATGGCCGATGATCTAGCCGCGCACGACCGCGGCGCCACCCCTAGACAGACCGATCAGCGACAGACGCCGACGCCGGAATAGCCGAAGTAGGCCTGGCAATCAGAACCGGTGGGGCAGCGCGGATTGTTCAAACTGCAGCGCTGCAGACAGACGGAGTCGGGCTGGTCGGGGGCGGCGCACAAGGTCAGGCCATCACAGTCAAGCTGCGATTGGCAGGGCACCGACGGGCCGCCCACCCCCTGAAACGCGCACCCGGTGCCGCCGTTGGGTGGGCGATCGAAAGGAAGGGGGTAGCATCCCTCGCGCCCCACGCACGCCGCCCCCAGCAGGGGGCAGGTCTCCCCTGCCCCCGCCACGTCGGAGGCGTTTCCGTCGACGCCGCCCTGCTCATTCGCGGGCCTGTCGCCGCTTCCGTCGCCGCCGCTGTCGCGGCGGGTCACGTTGTCGAAACCATGATCGACGGCGGGCAGGTCGGCCCACAGTGCCACGTCGGTGATCACGCGATCGGGCAGCCCCTCGCCCCGCGGCGTCGCGGCGTCGCCCCAAGACGAAGACGAAGACGACGATGTAGCAACGCGGCAACCACACACGACCATAAGCAACGCCACGACACGCACGCCGGACAGCTTAACGAAAATCTGCGGCCCGCCGAAGTTTCGCACCGGTGCGGTGGCCTCGTGCGCGCGGTATCGCTTTGGTTCGCAGTCCATCCCGCCGATGGTCAGCGTGGCACGCCGGTTGCGGTGTGTCTTTATCATGCGCAATCCATTGCCTCGGTTGGTCGGTTCGTGCTGCTGTGTGGTGCTGTGTGCCCTGGTGGGGTGCGGCAGCGATTCAGCGCGAGAGTTCGGAACCATGGGCGATGGCTCCATGGCAACGGGTGGCGCCCGCGGTGGCCCCTTGGACGCTGGCGCGGAGCATCCGTCCGCCAGCGGGGGTATGGTCGGGAGCAGCGGAGGCGGCAGCAGCGGAGGCGACAGCGGCACCGGCGGCGCGATGGCGGGCACGGGAGGTGCCGTGGCGGCGAGCGGGGGCGCTTCGGGAACCGGAGGCGTGACCGCCTCTGGCGGCGTGACTGGCTCCGGCGGCAACGGGAGCGGGAGCGACACCTGCGATCAGCTCGCCGCCGACTACCAAAAGGAAATGCCCCGCGCCAGGATGTGCACGCTGGGGATCGGCAGCAGCCAGTGCCAGCACGCGGTCTCCGCCGCCCTCGGGTGCGGCAC
>JBDSME010000697.1:0-2712 GCA_039916065.1 Polyangia bacterium | reverse complement strand
GGCGCTCCCGGCGGCGGTGGCCCTGGCGGCTTCAACCGAGCTCCCGGCGGCCGCGGGCCTGGTGGTGGCCCCGGCGCCCCGGCGCCTGGCACCGGCGGCGGTCCCAGCGCCGATCCCTCCGTCCGTGCCGGCAGCGGCGGTGGTGGTGGCCGTGGTCCCGGTGGCGCTGGTCGGGGCCCGGGTGGAGGTGGCCGTGGTCTCGGCGGCGGCGGCGGTGGTCGGGGTCCCGGCTCAGGTCCTCCCGATCGCGGTGGTCCGGCCGGCCCTTCAGGTCCCAAGCGCGATTCCAAAGGCTGGCCTATCGGCTGACACGGTTCGAGCGGATCCGGCGGCGTGGGCGCCGCACGGATCGCTCGGCGTCGAACGACGTCTGTCCGCGCGACCTGCGGTCTAGAGAAATTCGCAGAGGTACGCGGCGGGATGCGCCGCCCGCACGTCGAATCCGCTGCGGCCAGCGACCTCGAACACCGTTCCCGCCGGGTAGGTGGTCCAGGTGCCGCCGTCTGGTCGCGCGGCGATCTCGCCGCTCAGGATGGACATGCGCTCGGCCGCCTCGGTGCCAAAGTGGTACTCGCCGGGAGCGATCACGCCGACCGTGGCACGTCGTCCGTGCCGCTCGTATCCAATACTCTGAACCTGGCCATCGAAGTAGGTGTTGTGCTTCAGCGTTGAGGTCGACATCCCGCGGATTGTAGCCACCGCCGCCGCCGTGGCGACAGAGAGTGCAAACTTTCGGCGCTCGACTGGGCGGCCGTCGTGGCCTTGACAGTGCACGAGGGGGGCGCCTAGAAGAGCGCGCTCCGTTCATTGAAAATTGAATCACGTTCTGGGTGCCCACACGGGCGTAACAGGGAAGTCCGGTGCAACGCCGGCGCGGTCCCGCCACTGTATGTGACGAAACCACCCCTCGAATCCCACTTGCCGTCGACAGACGACAGGGAAGGGGAGGGGACAGGGTCACGAGCCAGGAGACCTACCCAGACAAAGCTTTCTCACCTTCGCGGCTGACGAAGGGGCGTTGGTCCGCGAGGACATGCACCCCTCCTGCCAGTCGCGCAGGGAGGGGTTTTTCATGCCGTCTCCGACGGCCAGGGTCGCGCGCGAAAGACGCGCCACCCCGGCCCCCCATCTATTTATTCCTCACGTATCGCCCGGACGCGTTCGCCGCGCAGCCGACCTGCGTGCTTTGATCCTGGCGCTGGCCGTGACGGTGGCGCCACCATCGCGCGCGCGGGCGGCACCCCTTGAAGCCGACATCCCCGCCAGCAGCGTCTCCGACGCCGGCACGGCGCCCGAGGCGGCGGTGCCGGGCGCCTCGCACACGGCGATGCCCGGCGGCCCCGAGGCACGGGCGTCGGCTGCCAACGTTCCTCCCGCACAAACCACGGTGGTCACTGCGCGCCGGCTGCCCTCCGAAGCGCCGCGCGAGGATCTCACGGCCTCCGCATCCGTGTTGCGGCCGGCGGACAGCCCACGCGCCCGCGACGATCTGGGCACGCTTTTGCTGGAGGTCCCGGGGACCAACGTCACCCGCGCCGGAGGGCTGGGGTCGTTTGCCGCCATCTCTTTACGTGGCGCGAATCCCGATGATGTGCGGATCTACGTCGACGGCGTCCCCCTGAATCAGGCGGTGGGCGGCGCCGTCGATCTGTCCACCCTTCCCCTCGGTGATGTCGAGCGGGTGGAGGTCTATCGTGGCTCCGCGCCGATGGCGTTCGGTCAATCCGCGCTGGGCGGCGTGGTGTCCATCTCCACGCGCACGCCGCTTGGCACGCAGGCGTCGGCGCGCGTAGGCCTGGGTTCGTTTCGCACCATGTCGTCTGACCTGACCGCCGGCGGCAGTCTGGGGCGGTTGCGGCTGTACGCGGGCGTGCACCTGTTGCGCGCCGTCGGCGATTTTCCCGACGCCCCCCCTTTGGTCAGCGGCGGATATCAACCCTCCGCGCGCGAGAACACTGATCTTGCGCAGCTCGACGGCGTGGTGCGCGCGGTGTTGCCCCTGACCGGCCGGCGGGAGGTGCGCGCCGGGTACATCGGGCTGGGGCGCGACCAGGGTTTGCCGGCCCAGAACATCTTTCGTTCGAACGCGCGCGCCACCGCCCGCCGCGATCTGGCCCACCTGGACTACGAGTCGCGCGACGATCTGGGCGCGTCCAGTCACCTGCGTACCGCCCTGTTCGCGTCGTACACGCGCGACGAGTTCAGGGACCCGGACCATCAGATCGTGGGCGTCCCCACCGCCACCCGCGACGTCACGCGCCTGGTGGGCCTCACCGCCATTGCCGACAAGGCCCTGTTCGACTGGAGCCGCGTCACCGCCATGGTGGAAGGACGAGCCGAGGACTATCGGCCGCACAACCAGGTCGACCCCGCCGCCACCGCCGGGTATCCGGCGCGGCGCCTGGTGGCCAGTGGCGGACTGGAGCTGGACCTCCACAGCGAGCGGCTCGACCTGGATGTCATTCCGTCGCTGCGGCTGGAGGCCTCCCGCGACGTGCGCACCGGGCGCGATCCCACTTTCGGCACGGAGCTGCCCCCCACCGACCCCATCGCCCGTTTGCTGCCGGTGATGCGCCTGGGGCTGCTGCGCCCGCTGGGTGGTGGGGTCTCGGCGCGGGCGAATGTCGGCCGTTACGCGCGCATCCCCTCGTTCGTCGAGCTGTATGGATACAACCGCGGCGTCGTGGGCAGTCCCGACCTGCGCCCGGAAAA
>JBDSME010000696.1:0-3052 GCA_039916065.1 Polyangia bacterium | reverse complement strand
CGCTCAGCGCGCCCAGCGCGTTCTGATATCCGGCCACCACCCACCCCGGCGTGGTGGCCGCCGCCATCTGGTCCAGCACTGGCGGTCCCGGCGTCACCGCCTTGCTGTCGTATTCCTCCAGCGCGCGCGAGGCCAGACGCGTGGCGATGGCGGCGTCGCCGGCATTGGAGGTCGCCGCAAAGATGGTCTGCTGGACCGCCACGGTGCCCAGCAACCCCACGGTGGCGAGGACCAGCGCCACCATCACTTCCAGCAAGGTGAATCCCCCGCTCGTTCGCGGAGGTAGCTTCACGCGCCGTTCGCGCCCCTCGGTCATCGGTACAGGTCCTCGCCATCCGCGGCTTACACCGCATCCAGGTTCATCGTCCGAGCCGTCCGGGAACTGAACCTGACGCGGCTTCGCCGGTCGCGGGAGGGCTAGCCCTGGCATCTTACGGGGGCCCACCCGCTTGCCGGCACCGCCGGCGCGGCAAAGCCGCGCCTCCCGGTACTTGGCCGGCGCTAACGTCGCCTGAAATTTTGCTTCATCAGTCAACGCTACCGCATGGAGCGGGTCTTTCCCCGGAAGGCGCGTTAGCCGGCGGTGGGGGCGTGGTCGGGATTGAAGTCCCGCTGATACATTCGCAACAGCGCCAGGAACAGCGTGACCACCAGCGGGCCCAGCAACAGGCCCACCCCGCCAAACGCGCTCAGCCCGCCGATCAAGGCGAAGAAGACCACCGCGCCGTTCATCTCCATACCGCCTTTGATCAGCAGCGGCTTGACGAGGTTATCGACCAGGCCCACCACGACCAGCCCCCACGCCGCCAGGAACACCGCGCCGTAGGTGTGCCCGGTCGCGAACAGCAGCGCCGCCGCGACCAGGCAGATTGCACCCGCTCCCACCGCCGGGATGAACGCCGCAAAGAAGGTCACCCCGGCGAAGAACAGCGGGTGGGGCACCCGGCCGATGAAATATCCCACCAGCGCCGCCGCCGCCTGGACGGCAGCCGTTATCACCGTCGACAGGATCACCGCGTAGGAAACCTTCTTGAACTCCGCCAGCAGCTCCTGAGTCTGTCCGCGCCGCAGCGGCGAAAGGTCATCAATCCAGGAGACCAGTTCATCCCCTTGCAGCAGCAAGAAGTAGAGGGCGATCAACATCATCACGGCCTGGAAGACGAACGCCCCAGTGGCCGACAACGTGGCGCCCACAGCAGCCGCGGCACGACCTCCCTGGGCGCCGACCTGTTTCTGCACCGAGGCCGATAGATTACCCTCGTCGCCGCCAGAGAGCCGCGCCAATCCCCGATGGGCCAACCGTGCCAGCGGGGGCGGCAGACGATCCACCAGCCCCGTCACTCCGTCGCTGCGCACCGTCTGGGACACAAATCGAGCCCCGTCGCTGGCCTCCTTGAAAGCAAAGGTCGAGAACGCCACCACCGGGACAAGCAGAAGAAACAGCACGCCCGCCACCATCAGGGCGGCGGACAATCCCCTTCGCTCGCCTTTTCCTTTGCCGCCACGGGCGCCGTCCCCATGCTCGCCCCGTTTGCTGGCGGCCTGGCTGGTGCGCGCGACCCGCCGCGGCCGCCGCCCAAGCTTTGCCGCCAACCAGAGGTGGGCTGGCCACAACACCCCCGCCAGCACCGCGGCCAAAAACAGGGCGCTGGCCAGCGGCCGCACCACCAGGGCAAACAGGACCGTCGCCGCCGCCAGCAAAAGGAAGAAAAACCGCCGCGCGGGCTGGGGAGAGGGCACGAGTTTGCATTGTAGCCGAAGGCGGTCCGGCGCAAGGGATAGCGGTCTCTATTGACCGCGCGTAGGAGATTCGACCTGCCCGCCGCCACGACAACTCAATAATTCCGCGGGAACAGCGATGAGATCATTGTCTGGTCGCTGGGGCCCTTTGCAGCAGGCGGCCGGGCATGACTCGTCCCGTCCTGCTCTGCCGGTTAACACGAGGCAGAGCAACACGGGACGAGCCGCTTTGGGGGGCAAAATTGCAAGCTCGCAAGCTCGGACGCTCGCAAGCTCGGAAGCTCGCCCCCGGCGCCTCAGCGCTACGGGCCAGCCGACGGGATGGTGATGAATCGCGCTCCCGAAGGACCGCGCACCCGGATGAGGTGGCCGCCGTTGCGAGGCGCGCGCAGCGCCGCCACCGCTTCATCGGACGACGACACGGGTTTGCGATCGACCTCCACGATCACGTCTCCTTCTTTCAACCCCGCGCGCTCCGCCGGGCTGGCAGGGACGATGTCGGTGATCACCGCACCCTTGACGTTGTTGGGCAGTCCCAGCGAACCCGCGATCTCCGGGGTCAGGGTTTGCAGGCCCAACCCCAGCTTGCCTGTCGCGCCGGTCTGGGCAACCTGGGCGTCGTCGCTGCCCGGCAACTCACCAAGGACCACCGTGGTGCTCGCGTTCTTGCCGCCGCGCAAGTAGGTGATGTTCACCTTCGATCCGATGTTCCGCGAGGATACGTAATCGACGACGTCGGCGCCGTACTCGATCTTGCGTCCATCTATCTGCGTGATGGTGTCTCCCGCCTGCACGCCTGCCCGGGCGGCCGGGCCTCCGGGGCTCACCTCGCTGACGAACGCCGCACGCGGAGGCAGGTTCTGCCCCAGGGTGGCCTTCTTGGCGGGTTCCAACTCGGAGAGATCTCCCACCATCACCCCCAGGTACGGATAGCGAACACGGCCGTCTTTCAGCAACACCTGGCTGACCCGTCTCACCTCGTTGATGGGGATGGCGAAACCGTAGGCGCCGCCCGGCCCGGCGTTTATCAGCGTGTTGATGCCGACCACTTCGCCGTTGAGGGTTGCCAGAGGTCCGCCCGAGTTGCCCGGGTTGATCTTCGCGTCCGTCTGGATGTACGAACGAACGCGGTCACCCGACATATGGACCCGTCGCCCGGCGCGCCCTTTGCCGCTGATGATGCCCGCCGTGACCGTCTGTTCGAGGCCAAGCGGGCTGCCAATCGCCAGCACCCACTCACCGACGTCCACGTGTTCGGAGTCGCCGAGTCGCGCCACCACCAGGCCCTTGGGCACCTTCTCCAGGCGCACCA
>JBDSME010000695.1:0-7586 GCA_039916065.1 Polyangia bacterium | reverse complement strand
TCGTGGTCCCCACCGTCAGAGTCGCTTCGTGGTTGACCGCGCCGAGCTCCAGCAAGGTGGTCTGGGCCGCGCCCAGAGCGGCATTGGTCGGCACCATGATGGTGGTGCGATAGGTCCCGCTTGGCGCCGAGAAGCCCTGCTTGATCCAGCCGCCACCCGGCACCTGGATCTTCGTGGCGGTGCCGCCCTCTGGGGTGAAGTCCCATTGCCCGGCTATCGAGACCGAGTATGGATCCGTCGCCTGCTTCTGGTCTCCGCACGCGACCGTGCCCCCGTCGCCAGGGGCGGTGCCACCGACGCCGCTGTCAGGTCCGCCGATTGGCGTGTCAGTCCCAGCATCTACGGAGCCGCCAGAGCCAGGTGCGCCGCCGGTGCTTCCGGCAGGGCTTCCGCCACTCGCTGCGCTCTGACCTCCTGTTCCCACTCCGCCGCTCCCGTTCCCAGTCGTCACGCCGCCCGTACCGCCTGGCCCCGAATTTCCACCGGTCGCTTGCCCACCCGTACCGGTGGTCCGGCCACCGCTACCTGGGTTGGTCCCTGACGAGCTCGATGAACACGAGATTGACAAAAGGGCTGACGACGCGACCAACGCTAACAGAGCCCACCGTTGCAGGGGGACCCCGTGAAAGGTTCTGAGCATCTTCGTAGCCAACGAACTTTCTGAGCGCTGCACGGACACTAGAGCTTCTCCAGGAAAAGGTGATGTCGAAGTCGGGACACTATTCCCCGACCTCGTGGAGTCGTGGATGGCGGATCGGAGCCCCGATGCGGTCCTCCGCGAGATTGCGGCATCTTACCGCCCGCGCGATTTGGGCATAGGAAATTCAAGCTGCCAGTCTCGTCGCGTCACTGGACCGAGATAGAGCGTTCTTGTAACCGCCCGCGCCCCTCCAAGAGGTCATTTCTACGGCGACCGGACGATCCTTATGGCCGGTCTGGCGTGGTAGCGACAGCCCAACGGATTGCAGCTCTCCAGCAACAACCTCGAACCACCAATGCTCGCCGGCTGCCCGACCCGCCAGACGAAGTTTGTGCGCAATTGTTTTCTTTTTCAGGGCGACTTGACGCGGCCGGCGGGCAGGGCGGTTAAGTTGCTGCTGCCTGGCACACCGACGCCTGCGTCCTTTAGGAGAGAATGCAAATGTCCCCCACCGTCTTCGAAAGCCTGACCCACGAGCTGCGCCAGTTCGTCGCCGAACGCGACTGGGGGCAGTTTCACGACCCGAAGAACCTGGCCATGCTGCTGGCGTCCGAAACCGGCGAGTTGGTCGCCGAGTACCGCTGGGTCTCGAGCGCCGAGGCCGACGCACACTCGAACCGCGATGAGCCCCGCGCCCGCATCGCCGCCGAGATTGGCGACGTCGGTATCGCTCTGCTGTTGCTCTGCGATCGGATCGGTATCGACCTGGCCCAAGCAATGCGCGACAAACTGGTCCGGAACCGGGAAAAATACCCCGTCGAGACGTCCCGCGGACGAGCGTCACGGCCGACCAAGTAAAAGCCAATGGCCGTCCTCGGGCTCTCTGGTCCACTCATTGCTATAAATAGTTAGCTTGGTTCAAGAGCACGGGTTTCTCTCGCGGATGATCAGAGTCTTCTCGGCTGGCCTGGCTGCGTGCGTGCTGTATGCGGGTTGCACCGGGTCGATTCCCGAACAGGCCGCCGCGGACGCGTCGGCGGATTTGTTGCCCGCCGATTCATCCCCCGCCGACGTCACTCCGGCCGAGACCACACCGGACGCGCGGGAGGATTCCCTGTGCGCGCCGCCCGCCGGTCTGTCGGGGACACCTTCCTCCATCGCGGACGTGGTCGCGCTGGCGAACGCCATGCTGGCGCGTCAGCCATCAGGGCAGGGCCTCCTCCTCCCCTGTTTCCTGCAGAGCTTGGCCCGCCCCCTGGCCGTGCTGGCATCGTCTGGACCGTTCAGCGCTCAGCCGGCCGTCGGACAGCGGAGCCCCCGGATCTTCCTGTTCTCGGGCAACCTGGTGCTTTCCGTGGCGACCGAGGGACTGGGGTCCGACGTGCTGGAACTGGCGGAGTACGTCACCACCACGCGCTCCATAAAGGGTGAGGTCGCATTCCCCGTAGAGGCGCCGCTGTCGCCCGCCGCCCCCTACGACCACGTGTTGGAGCCAACCGGGACGCCAACGACGCGATGCGCTCTCTGCCACTCCCCCGAGGAGCCCGTGAGCGGCGATGGGTCGCTCAACCGGTACATCTCTGACGTGATTCGCCCAGCGGCCGACGAAGTTGTGGCGCTCCCCTTTGTGGACGCGCAGCGCACCGCGTGTGACCCCCGCCAGGAACCGTGGCGGTGCCTGATCCTGTCGGCGGTCTTTGGTCATGGCCCAGTGACGCAGGGGTCCTTCTCGAAGGACGCCAGGACCATTTACTAGCACCGAAACCCGACGCCGGGCGCGCGCCGGCTGCTGTGGCTGCGCAGGGCGCTACCCGCAGGATTTGCGCCGGCACCGATCAGGTGGCAGCCGGTGCGCGGCCACTGCCCCTGGACTCTCGCGATGTCGGCGCCAATTTAAGGTCGTCATTCGGTCGAGCGGCCGGGCTAGCCAGGTTCGCCGACTGAGAAGGACCGCCGGTCCCTCCCGTATCAGAGCGGCACGTCGACGGCCGCCCCGGCCTGAAGGCCCAGGCCCCAGCCGGCGAACGGTGTCGCCGCGGGACCATCGCTAACGCCGCAGTCGCTCATCTTGAAGCCCGATGAGGCACTCGCAAGAGCGAAGATTGAGATCAACTTGGACGCCCTCGCGCGGCCGCCCACTGCTATCTGGCCAGTCGGCATGACACCGTTGGTGCAATGGAAGTTGTTGCCCGTCTGCATCTGGAAGCCGGACCCAATGGCCACCTGGATGACGGGGGCCACGCGTAGTGCGGGCAGCGCTACGTAGCGCGCGGCTACTCCCGCGAAGCCGCTCGTCAGGTCGGAGTCGACCGCATAGGTCTTGCCGCCTTCCACCATACCCTGGTAGGTGTCGTGCCAGTGACCGCGTCGCACCTCGGCGACGAGACCGAAGGACCAGGCGTCATCTGGAGCGTAGAGGATCACCCCTTCCAAGGAGGGCCCGGCAGCGAGGCTCCCACTGCAGCCCTGCTGATCACGGCACAGCGGCACGGCCAGTCCGCCGAGAAGCGTCAGGCCAAGCGTGGGGCCTTCGTCGCCCCAACGCTGGTCGCCGACGGGGGGATTACCGACGGCACGCGCCGGCCAGGCCGCGAACACGCCGGCGAGGGCGAGAGCGGCCATGGCGCGCATGTTCATTTCTCGGATCTTATGCTGCAAGCTCCGGGAAGCCGAGCACTAGCCGGCGAAAAAAGCTGCCGCCAGCGCGGCGAACAGGGAAGCGGTCAACACCACAACGGTAGTCCACGAAAAACTCATGGCTCGCCGTTCATCCGGTGCCGCGCCATTCGCCTCGGTGGCCTTCAATTCGGCCAGCAGTTCTTCGCCCGTGACGTAAGCAAACAGTCGTGGACCTTCAAAATCGTCGTCCTCGTACTCCTCTTGGTTGTTCATCGCCCCCCCTTTCCCTCTGTGCCCACCTATCCAGTCGCGTGTTTCGCCATCACCGTCAGGGTCGGTCCGTCCACGCTCCTTTCCGGACGATGGCTTAACCGTTTTGTAAACACATTTTGCTTGCCAAGGTTGCGCGGCCCATTGCATCACGGGCTTCGGTACGGCGCCTTCAGGCGTGGTCCGCTCGAGAACGACCGAGCTTGTGCATCGCCCGCGCGTAAAGGACCCGAACTGTCACGTCGGCGATTCCAAGCTCGAAAGCGGCCTCCTTTCTGGATCGGCCACTGGTGACCAGTTCGACGATCTGCCGCTCCCGCGGCGTCAGCGGGCGGCGCGCGTGTCCGCCCCCCCAATCGTAAATAGCTCCGATGATTTCGGTCTCAGCTACGCTCATGACACAGGGAGGCCAGCAAGCTCCGTGCCTCCGCCCATTCGCGGCGGCCGGCGGGGTCTTTCCGCAGGATTTTGCGCAAACTGCTCAATCCGAGCAGAGCTTGCTCAGATCGCCATCGCCAGCCCACACGTCCGGGCGCCCCGGAAGGGACTCCGCCGGCGACCGCACAGTTGTGCCCTCAGTGCCGGTGTTCCCGCCCGAGATCTCGTCGCCGAGTGGGTTGACTGCGTCAGCCCGCAGGCGGCCCCCCCTCAGGGCGAGCCGCCCTGTGGGCTCACACCTTGTTCTTACCGGTTGACTTCGCCTGCCAGGCTGGCGATCGTGTCCCCATGAACAACACCCGCATGAATTCACGCGCCCCCGAGCGGACCTTGAGCCGCGTTCGGACCTCCCGCCGCGTTGTCCGCGCAGCGGCAGCCCTCATGCTCTCTGGTTTCGTGGTGGTCGGCGCGAGCTGTCTCCGTTCGGATCCGCCGGCGGCGCCCGGCGCCACGACGACCGCCACCACCGCTCCCGTCAGGGCCGCTGGAATCGACTGTATCGCCGCCTCCAAAGATCAGCCCTACAAGTTCGAAGCTGGTAATTATTGGGAGCACCAGCTGAAGGTCATCAAGGACCAACACGACATGCAGGTCTGCGCCCGCGCCTGCGTCGACAACCCGGACTGCAAGGTGGCCACGTTCACGGACGCCACCGTGGGGAACGGTTGGGGCAACTCCTGTGTACTCCGAAACGGTGTCGGCGCCCGTCACCCTGAGGAATCCGGAGTCTGTTCGTGGGTCAAGCCCGCCAAGAAGCCCTGACAACAAGAAGCTGTTCGCGTCCGGAGCGCCAGCGGGCCCCCGACGGCAGCCATGTCGGAACAGCATAAAGACGAGACCAGCGCGCCTGCGCAGGCAGACACCAAGCCGCAGGTCCAGGGCGCGCATATGGCGGTGGGGGTACCCGGCGCCGCGCCCCCACCCGAGGGACACGCGCCCGTGATAGGCAAGCGCCACCTCAGCGCCGCTGGCCTGTACTCGCTCTGGGAAACCGTCCACCGCGGCCTTCACTACATGGGGGTCAAGCGCAGCCTGCGCACTCTGACCACCATCAACCAGAAGGACGGGTTCGACTGTCCAAGCTGCGCCTGGCCCGACCCAGACGGGGAACGCAAGAGGGCAGAGTTTTGCGAGAACGGTGCCAAGGCGGTCGCCAGCGAGTCGATGACGGCGCGGGCCACGCCTGACTTTTTCGCAAGACACCCCATCTCACAGATGCTGACCCAGAGCGATCTGTGGCTGGACCAGCAGGGGCGCGTCACCCATCCGATGTGGCGACGTGCTGGCTCCGATCGCTACGAAGAGATCTCGTGGGACGATGCCTTTGCCCTGATCGGCCGCGCGCTCAACGCGCTGGCGTCGCCCGACGAGGCGTCTTTCTACACCTCGGGGCGAACCAGCAACGAGGCGGCGTTCATGTATCAGCTCTTCGTGCGCCTGTTCGGAACCAACAACCTCCCCGACTGCTCCAACATGTGCCACGAATCGAGCGGCCTGGGTCTGACGGAGACCATCGGCATCGGCAAGGCCACGGTGAAGATCGAGGACTTCTCTTATGCGGACAGCATCTTCGTCATCGGGCAGAACCCCGGAACCTGTCATCCACGGATGCTCACCGAGTTGCAAAAGGCGGTGCGCAACGGCTGCAAGATCGTCAGCGTGAATCCGTTGCCCGAGACCGGGCTGATTCGCTTCAAGAATCCGCAGGAGCCGCTGAACCTGCTGGGCTCTGGGACCCCGCTGGCCTGCCTGTTCCTGCAGGTGCGGGTGAACGGCGACGTGGCACTGTTCAAGGGGATCATGAAGGAGATGCTGGAGCAAGACCGCCAGAGCGGCGGCAAGCTTCTGGCCCACGACTTCATCAGCCACCACACCGAAGGGTTTGGGGCGCTGGCCGCCGATCTCGACACCACCTCCTGGGAGGTGATCGTCGAGCAGAGCGGCGTCTCTCGCGAACAGATCAACGAGGCGGCGGAGATCGCCCTGAAGTCGGAGCGTATGATCTGCTGCTGGGCCATGGGCATCACCCAGCACAAGAACGGGGTGGCGAACGTGCAGAGCATCGCGAACTTCGCGTTGATGCGCGGGCAGATCGGGCGGCGCGGCGCCGGTCTGTGCCCGGTGCGTGGTCACAGCAATGTGCAGGGCGACCGCACCGTCGGGATCTGGGAGAAGATGAGCGACAAGTTCATGCAGGCGCTGGGGAAGGAGTTCAACTTCACGCCGCCCCAGAAACATGGCTTCGACACTGTGAAGACGATCCAGGCAATGCACCAGGGGAAGGTGAAGGTGTTCGTGGCCATGGGGGGCAATTTTCTGAGCGCGTCGCCCGACACCCATTACACCTCGGAAGCGATGACCCGCTGCGCGTTGACCGTGCAGATCTCCACCAAGCTGAATCGCAACCACCTGATCACCGGGCAACAGGCGCTGTTGCTCCCCTGTCTGGGGCGCACCGAACGCGACCGCCAGACTTCTGGCGAGCAGTTCGTCAGCGTCGAGGACACCACCGGCGTGGTACACCAATCCCGCGGCGTCTTGGAACCGGCGTCGCCGCACCTGCGCAGCGAGTTGGAGATCGTGGCGGGCATGGCCCAGTCCACCCTGGGCGACAGGGCCACCGTGGACTGGCAGCGGCTGGTCGACGACTACGATCGGGTGCGCGACCACATCGAACATGTGGTACCGGGGTTCGCGCAGTACAACCGCAAGGTCCGTGAACCGGGAGGCTTCTATCTGCCCAACGCGCCCCGCGAAGGAACCTTCCCCACCCCGTCGGGACATGCGCACTTCACGGTAAATGCGCTGCCCGAGCACCGCCTGACCGATGGACAGCTTCTGCTGACCACCCTGCGCAGTCACGACCAGTTCAACACCACCATCTACGGCGAGAACGATCGTTACCGCGGGGTGTACGGGGGACGGCGGGTGGTATTTCTGAACGAGCAAGATATTCAGGCGCGCGGACTGAAGAAGGATCAGACAGTGGACCTGGTGAGCCACCACGGATCAGAACAGCGGCGCGCCGCCCATTTCAAAGTCGTCCCCTACCCCATCCCGCGCGGCTGCGCCGCTGCCTACTATCCGGAGACCAACGTGCTGGTCCCCGTGCAGAGCGTGGCGGACGGCAGCAACCAGCCCGCTTCAAAGTCCATCGTGATCACTCTGGAGCCGCCTTCGACCGCGGTCGCGCCCGGGGCCTGAATGAGGTGGGCGTCGCGCGCGCGTAGCGACGGCGTATAGTGAAGGGACCCGTTGGTGTACCCGACGGCAGTCACCTCCCCATGCTCAAGTCGCTTTCCAGACGGGCTCGTCTGCTGCTGCAAATCAGCTTTCTCACCACCTTCGCCGAATCGATGCTGGTGCCCATGTATGCCGCGTTCACGGAAAAAGTCGGCGGTAGCATCCTGGACGCCGGCATCGCGTTCGCTGCATTTTCCATCGCCACTGGCGGTGTGGTGGCGCTTCTCGGGACCCGTCCCTGGTTCCAGATCCACATCAAGAGGTTCCTGGTGCTGGGGTTCTTCGTG
Organism: Polyangia bacterium; assembly: GCA_039916065.1. Taxonomy (GTDB): domain Bacteria; phylum Myxococcota_A; class Polyangia; order Fen-1088; family Fen-1088; genus FEN-1088. Next base: position 89 of record JBDSME010000695.1, on the reverse strand, counting down.
TCCGCTCTCTGCGACCTCTCCTATGTGTTCGTGGCCAATCGCTGGGAGCTGTTCGGCGCGCAGGTCGTCGCAGGGCTGGCCACGGGTTT
>JBDSME010000694.1:0-2574 GCA_039916065.1 Polyangia bacterium | reverse complement strand
TCCCACACCGCAGGTGGAGACCATCGCTCGCGACCTGGAACCTGTGGCGGCGTTTGCGATCGCGCATCCGTCCGGTGCCACCGATGACACCATTGCCATCTGGGTGTGCGACAGGCCCGGCCGGCGCATCACCATCCAGCGGATGACGATGCACGGAGACAACATCAGTCAGGACGCCGAGGTGCTGGCGCTGGAGGCGATCGAGCTGATCCGCGTCAGCATCGCGGGGTTGTGGCCGGCCCACAACCGCGAACTCGACGCTCAGGGCCCTCCTGTCCCCCTCTTCCCCGCCCGGCACAATCCTGAGCTGTCACTGGGGGTGGGCGTCACAATGCTAGTGGATACGGCGATTTCGTCAGCCGCGTGGATGGGTTATTTGCAGGCGATGCTGAAATGGTCTCGCGGGATGTCCGTGCATGCCGAGGTTCGCGGGCTTGGTTCGTCCGTCACCGTCCCCGGCAGTTATGGCAGTGCGGCGGTTCAACGTACTTCCACCACAGCCGGGGTTGGTTGGGTGTTCTGGTCGGCGGAGCGCGTGCGGTCGATGTTGCTTGTGGGACTGGGCCTGGAGCATCTTTCGGCGTCGGGGACGGCGCCCGACGCCGCGCGCCTGCGCACGGAGAGTTCCTGGACGACGCTGGTTACCGCCGGGGTCGGTCTGTCGGCGCGCCTGAACAGCGTTCTGGCTTTCGGGCTACAAATGGACGGCGTGCTCACGGTGCCTGCCGTCAATCTGCGCATTGGCGATACCGAGACGAAGCAGCTTTCGCAACCCGGCCTCATGCTGACGGGCGCCGTGCAGGCAAGGTTCTGATCTCCGTGACGCGCCCTCCAGTAAAGTTCATTCTGCCTGCGGCTCCGCTGCTAGCAGCGCTCGCCGTCCTGGTGTTGAGCGGCGGCTGTTCCGCCCGAACCCTCACGGTGGTCGATCCCTGTCCGGCGGACGGGGCCCGCATGTTCAGTTCATGCCCACTTGGCGAGGCGGGCGTGACCACGACGTTGTCACATGGACTGGTCGGTCACTGGCATTTTGACGACGGCGCGGGCAGCACCCTGGCCCACGACTCGTCCGAGAGCGGCAACCCCGGCACGCTGGTCAACCTGGATCCCTCGACGGCCTGGGTGATGGGCCACATCGGAACCTATGCCCTGGAGACAGGGGCCGTCGGGTACGCCTCCGTGGCACGGAGCGCGAGCATCGACAGCATCGTTCATCAGGTCTCGATGGCCGCCTGGATGTACCTCGACGGCACCATCATCGACTACGCCACCGCAGCCTCCCGGCAAATCGGAAACAGCTTTGGGCAATATTATCATCTGGCCATCAAGATGGGCGGCCTCCCCAGCGCGTTCATCACCACCACGCGCGCCCCGGGAACGTCGGTGAACACCACAAAGCCGCCGGTGCAACTGCTGGGGTCAGAGGCCATTCCTTTACAGCGATGGACCCACATCGCCGAGACGTATGACGGGGCCACGGCGCGCCTCTATGTCAACGGAGCCCTGGCCGGCTCCCAGCCGACCGACGGCGATTTCGCAATCGACAGCAACCCGTTAATCCTGGGGGGAAACGGCAACGGCAGCATGATCAGCGAAAGGTTTCCCGGCCGCATCGACGAGATCGTGCTGTACAACCGGGCGCTGGCCGATGACGAGGTCACGCAGCTCGCCTCCGGTGTGACTTTCTAAAGCTGCGTGAGGAAAGCGTCCGTGGCGGGAGCGTAGTAAGATCGAGGGGCCATGCGACCGGGACCTGCAGCTCATTTCCCTTCGCGGCTGCGGCTGGCGGGGCGGGCTCTTGCCATCGGCATGCTGGTCGTCAAGCACGCTTTGCGGTGGTGGGTGGGGTGGCTGGTGTTGTTGGGGCGGTTCGCCGGACGGACCCGCCGCAGGGCCTGGTTTGGTCAGATCGTCCTCGACCTGTTTCGGGAACTGGGGGCTACCTTCGTGAAGGTGGGCCAGATCATGAGCACCCGCCCCGATCTGATCCCCGAACACGTTTTCCAGGCGCTGCAGCACCTGCAGGACGACGTGGGCCCCTTCCCCTTCGACCAGGCGGTGAAGACCATCGAGCAGGACTTCGGACAACCGGTGGCCGCGCTTTTCGCGGAGCTGGCGCCGGTCCCCATCGCCTCCGCTTCGGTTTCCCAGGTGCACAAAGCTCGCTTGCCCGATGGGCGCGTGGTGGCGGTCAAGATTCGTCGGCCCGAAGTGGTCGAGCTGTGCACGTTCGACCTGGCGGTGATGCGCGTGGGCGCGCGCCTCCTCCAGGCCATTCCCACCATGCGCAATCTGGCGCCGGTGGCGGTGGTCGATGAGTTTGGGCGCGCGGTGTTCGCCCAGCTCGACTTCACCATCGAGGCCCGCAACAACCGCCGCTTTCGCGAGAACTTCAAGGATGACGATCAGGTGCTGTTCCCGACCCTGGTAACGTCCCTGTGCAGTCGGCGTGTCCTCACCATGAGCTTCGTGGAAGGGGCAAAGATCCTGGACACCCGAAACACCCACTTCGACGCCAAGCGCATCGCCCGGCTGGGCCTGAAGGTCCTGTTGAAGATGATTTTTCAGGACGGG
>JBDSME010000693.1:0-6116 GCA_039916065.1 Polyangia bacterium | reverse complement strand
CGCACCTGTTGCCCCTGCTGCCGGGGCAACTGGTGGCACCGTGGCACCTCTCGCGTGGCGAGCTGGCCGGTAAGCTGACGCTGAACACGGCGGCACTGATCGCGGTCGGGTTCCTGGCGTCGAAGCTGGCGGCGAAGAACCGCCAGGCGGACGAGCGACTGACCATTCACGAAGCCTACGCCGGTGATCTGGCGCGCCTGCACGAGAACACCATCCGCTGCCTCACCTCCGGATTGGTCACGGTCGACCTGGCCGGCCGGGTCACCACCGCGAACGAGGTGGCGCGCGAGATCCTGGGAGCCGGCGTGCGGGGGCTGGTGGGCCTGCCGCTCACCGACGTGCTACCGGATCTGCCCCGGGTGCTGGCGGCGGCTGGTCCTGCCGGCACGGTGCGCCGGGCGGAGCTCAGCGCCGCCACGTCCGACGGATCGCTGCGCCACCTGGGCGTCTCGGCGGCTCCGTTGTCGGACCACCTGGGTCAGCTCATCGGTCGCGTGATTCATTTCCAGGACCTCACCGAGCTGAAACGCATGGAGCTGGCCGTGGCGCGGTCTGAACGGCTGGCCAGCATCGGGCGACTGTCGGCGGCCATCGCCCACGAGATCCGCAATCCTCTGGCCAGCATCTCCGGATCCATGGAAATCCTGCGCGATCAACCGGGCACCGATCCGGAGAGCCGCCAGCTCATGAACATCGCCGTGCGCGAGGTGGATCGGCTGAACGCTCTGGTGACCAGCCTGCTCGACTACGCGCGTCCGTCCAGCGAGGAACGGCGGCGGATCGATCTGGTCGAGGAAACGCGAGAAATCGTACAGGCGTTCGAGAGGGAGCGTCGTGACGAACGCCAGCCCATCGCCGTGGAGTTCGAAGCAGGCAGCGAAGCCGAGATCGAAGCGGCCGGAGGCCAGATTCGCCAGATTCTGTGGAATTTGTTGCGCAACGCCGCCGAGGCCATGCCCCGGGGTGGAACGATCAAGGTGCAGGTTACGTCCGCCGCCGAGAGCGCGCGGCGTGATCGCGCGCTGTCCGCGCCCGCCGGCCTGCCTACCCCCGTCACCCTGACGGTGGCCGACAGTGGTTCGGGCATCCCGAAGGGCGATCTCGATAGGATATTTGAGCCATTCTTCTCCACCAAGGCCGCGGGTACCGGCCTGGGCCTGGCCACCGTTGCCCGCATCGTCGACGATCACCACGGCTCGATCGAGGTCACCAGCGCCGTCGGCATCGGCACCACAGTGACCATTCGTCTGCCCAAGGCCACCAAAGCTGCGCGTTCCTCCCTGGAACACGCGGCCTAGCCGCCGGTGCCTACTTCCCCCCGACCCCGCGCGCCCGCGCGATCGTATCAGTCGGGCAGGCCAGGAATGGTCATCGGCACCGCCTTGAGCAACGGCCCCGCTGCCACGTACATGGTCTTTCGATCGGCGCCCCCGAAGGTGCAGTTGGTAGCCCGGCCGGTCGGCACCGTGCCCAGCGCCGCCCCCGCCGGTGAGAAGACCTCGACGCCCCCCGATGTGCTGGCGTAGAGGTTGCCCGCGCAATCGAGACACAGCCCATCGGGGCCGCCCTTGGCGGTGACGAACAGCTGACCGCTGGCGGTGTCGATGGTGCCGTCGGCCATGACCGGGAACCGCCTGATCTGCCGGTTCCCCAAGTCGCCGACGTAGAGGGTGTTCTCGTCGGCAGACAGGATCACGCCGTTGGGACTGTTCACTTGCTTCAAGGGCCCGGTCAACTTGTAGGGCCCGGACGCTCCGCTGGGAGCCGCGCGGTAGAGCCCACTGTTCGGATCGGTCAAGTAGATATTGCCGTCGCTGCGCACCACGATGTCATTCGGACTGTCCATGGTGAATGAACCGGAACCGGGTGGCACCAGTGTGGCGAGCGTTGCCCCGGTCATCGGATCTACCCGCAGAACGCTCCTGTCTTTCTGATCCGCGACGATCAGTTTGTCCTCGTTGTCCAGGGACAGACCGTTGGTGCCGCTCCCCTGCAGGAACAATGCGGGCGCCGTGGCCGGCGGGACCAGCTTGAAGGTGTGTTCGGGCTTGGCGCCGACGTCCGAGAAAAACAGCGTGCCGATGCTGGCAATCCAGGTGGGCCCTTCGAGGAACTGGAAATTGGTCACAGCCCCCGAGGTCGGCGGGCCGAACTGCGTGACAGCTCCCCAGGTGGGTGCGCCGTAGGTGGCGCCTGCCGGGCAGACGACTCGGCCCGACGCACCACCGTGAATGGGACCTCCGCCGCCGCCACCGGTACCAGACGTTGCCCCACCCGTTGCTCCTCCCTGATGAGCAGGGCCACCCGTGCCACCGGTTCCAATCGAGCCGGCGCTGGCGCCCCCCGTGCTAGGCACCGAACCGCCCGAGCCGCCGCTGCCCACCTCACCACTCGCGGCTCCACCAGTGCCTGACCCGCCCCTGCCTGTGCTTGCCCCACCAATGTTTGTTCCGCCGATGCCGGCACCACCCGTGCTTGCCCCGCCGCTGCCGCCGGGACTGCTACCACGGCCACCAGAGCAGCCTGCCATGAACGCCAGGCCCGTGCACACTGCCATGACGGCGAGTGCGCTACGGCCGCCTTGGTCTCTCGATCGGTTCACGCGGTTGATTGGCACCCGCCAATCCATATCACTGAGTGGGGGGCGGCCGCGACCGCGTCATTCTTCGCCTGATTATCTCAACGACGCAAGCGTCGAGGCTCGCGAGGTATTCCCAATTGACTACACACAGACTCTGCGTGTCGAGGGGGGATCGTCTGTCTTCATGACCTCATATGAAGGTAACCCGCCAGTTCGGCGGAATGCGCAAAACAATGCGGTCCCTAAGGGGTGGTGACGAAGCCAACAACCGGCCCCATGTTGCCGGTCCCAGGTCTCCACACTATGCAACACGCATTTTGACACTTTCGTCCTCCGCATGCGGTTTACCCTGTACCTTCCCGCCGGGTCCTCCCTCGGTTTTTTTCGGCGTGAAGACTCGCACTAGAGCCTTTGGCGGTTTTGGTGTATTCGAGGTCCGAGCCCCCCTGTGAAACCGACAGACACTCGTGATCCGTCCTACTTCCACAAAGTCGTAGACTGCCAGTGGGCCTGCCCGGCCCACACCAATGTTCCGGAGTACATCCGGCTCATTGCGCAAGGCAGGTACACGGACGCCTACCTCGTCAACCGGCAGTCCAACGTGTTCCCCGGAATTCTGGGGCGTACCTGCGATCGCCCGTGCGAGCCGGCCTGCCGCCGTACGCGCGTCGATGGCGAGCCGGTGGCGATCTGCCGCCTCAAGCGCGTGGCGGCAGACCTGCGCGACGACATCAGCGAGCACCTGCCGCATGCCCCCATCAAGCAGAACGGCAAGCGCATCGCCTGCATCGGCGCCGGTCCGGCCTCGCTGGCGGTGGCGAATGATCTCGCGCCGCTCGGCTACGAAGTGGTGATGTTCGAGAAGAGCGCCCGCGCCGGGGGCTTGATGCGCACCAACGTCCCCTCGTTTCGATTGCCTGAAAAGGTGTTGAACGAGGAGATCGACATGATCCTGAACATGGGCGTCGACATCCGGTACGGCACGCCCGTGTCCAGTCTCAACTCATTGCTGAAGGGCGAGTTCGACGCGGTGTTCGTGGGAACCGGCGCCCCGCGCGGCAAGGATCTGGAGCTGCCGGGCCGCAAGGAGGCCGGTGACCGGGTGCACATCGGCATCGAATGGCTGGAAGGGGTGGCCTTCGAGCACATCAAGAGCATCGGCGAGAAGGTGCTGATCATCGGCGTGGGCAACACCGCCATGGACTGCTGCCGCACCTCGCGGCGTCTCGGCGGCAAGGAGATCAAAGTGATGGCCCGCCGGCCTCGTCAGTTCTTCAAGGCCTCTCCCTGGGAGCTGGAGGACGCCGAGGAAGAGCTGATCGAGATCGTGGTCAACCATTCCCCCAAGCGCTTCGTGGTCGAGGACGGCAAGCTGCGGGGCATGGAGTTCGAGCGCCTCGAGTGGAGCGAGGACGCCCAGGGCAAGGCCACCTCGAAGGTCGCGGAGACGGTCTTCATCCCCGCCGACGACGTGATCGTCGCCATCGGTCAGGAGAACGCCTTCCCCTGGATCGAACGGGACAGCGGCGTGGCCTTTGACAAGTCCGGCATGCCGGTCGTCGACAAGATCACCTTCCAGTCATCCGTCCCCGGGGTGTTCTTCGGCGGCGATGCCGCCTGGGGTCCCAAAAACATCATCTGGGCAGTGGCGCACGCGCACGAGGCGGCCATCTCCATCCACAACCACTGCCAGGGCCTCCCGGTCAGCGACCGCCCCCCGGCGGGGATGAACCTCATCACCCAGAAGATGGGCCTGTACGAGTGGAGCTACAGCAACGACTACAACCCCGCCCACCGCGCCAAGATGAAGCACGTCGATCTGCGCGAGCGCTTTCGCAAGCTCAGCCTGGAAGTGGAGATGGGCTTCGACGTCGATCAGACCACCCGCGAGGTGGAGCGCTGCCTGAACTGCGACATCGAGACGTCGTTCAAGGACAAGCTGTGCATCGAGTGCGATGCCTGCGTGGATATCTGCCCCACCCAGTGCCTGACCATCACCCCCAACGGTGAAGAACCAGAGCTGCGGGCGCGCTTGACCGTGCCCGCCAAGAACACCGAGCAGGCGCTGTTCGCGTCGGGCGCCCTGCCGCAGACCGGCCGCATCATGGTCAAGGACGAAGACGTGTGTGTCCACTGTGGCCTGTGCGCGGAGCGTTGCCCAACGGCGGCGTGGGACATGGAAAAATTCGAGCTGATCCTTCCTAACGCGGGACAAAACGGTGCATCTAGAAAGACTGGTTAGGACCAACGACTTCGCGCTGAAGATCGCCAACGTCAACGGGACCGGGTCGGCAAGCGCCAACGGTCTGTTGATGCAGGCGATCTTCCGCATGGGCATTCCCGTCTCGGGGAAGAACCTGTTCCCCTCGAACATCCAGGGACTGCCCACCTGGTACGAGGTGCGGGTGAACAAGAGCGGTCACGTGTCGCGGGCGCTGGACTACGACCTGGTGATCGCCATGAACGCGGAGACTTACGCGCGCGACGTGAAGGAGGTCCGCTCCGGCGGCTACCTGCTCTACGATTCGACCTGGCCGCTCGACGATAAGCTGATGCGCGATGACGTCACCTTCCTGGGGGTGCCGCTGGCGCAGATGTGCAACGAGATCTTCAAGGAGACGCGCGAGCGGATCCTGATGAAGAACATCGCCTACCTGGGCGCGCTGGTGGCGTTGCTGAACATCGACACCGAGATCGTCAACCAGATGCTGGAGGAGAAGTTCTCGAAGAAGAAGGCCCTGATGGACTCCAACCATCGGGCCTTGAAGGCGGGCTTCGACTACGCCACGGACCACCTGGATTGTCCGCTCTCCATCCGGCTGGAAAAGATGCACGCCACCGACGATCGCATCTTGATCGATGGCAACACCGCCCTGGCGCTGGGCTGCGTCTACGCGGGCGTGACGGTGGCGGCCTGGTATCCCATCACCCCCTCCACGTCGGTGATGGACGCCTTTTCCGGCTTCTGTAAGCAGTTTCGCAAGGATCCTGAGACCGGCAAGAACAACTATTGCATCCTGCAGGCCGAGGATGAGCTGGCCGCCATCGGCATGGTGATCGGCGCCGGGTGGAACGGGGCCCGCGCCTTTACATCCACGTCGGGGCCGGGGATCTCGCTGATGGGTGAGCTCATCGGCCTGGCCTATTACGCGGAGATCCCGGCGGTGATCGTGGACATTCAGCGCACCGGTCCCTCCACCGGAATGCCGACGCGCACCCAGCAAGGCGATCTGCTGGCCTGCGCCTATGCCTCCCACGGGGACACCAAGCACATCCTGCTGTTCCCGGCCAGCCCCGACGAATGTTTCACGGCGGCGGTGCAGGCGTTTGATCTGGCGGAGCGGTTTCAAACGCCGGTGTTCATCCTTTCAGACCTGGACATCGGCATGAACGACTGGGTCTGTCCGCGCATGAAGTGGGACGACAGCTACCGTCCCGAGCGCGGGCGGGTGCTGGACGCCGCGCAGCTCGAGGCCATGGCGCGCTACTTCCGCTATTCCCCGGAGAACGAGGACCATGTGGCTGCCCGCACGCT
>JBDSME010000692.1:0-4291 GCA_039916065.1 Polyangia bacterium | reverse complement strand
CGTCGATGGACCTGCAGCACGCGCTCGATTCATTCCCCGCCTCGTCAGGCGAAGTGGAAGCACTGCGCGACCGCGAGCACCGGCTGGCGTTGGCCACCGACGCTCTGGCCATCGGCTCAGGCGTGGCGCTGGCCGCGGCCCTCTACGTGACCCTCTCCGATCACGGCCCCGCGCACGGCACCACGACTGATCGCCTTGCGCTCCTGCAGTTCTAAATTTAGTGGCGCGCTGACACCTTGGCTGTCGGCTAAGGCGAGCTGGTGCGCCCCCTGAGGAGAACGTTGTCGAAGACGCCCTGGGTGGGTTGTTGGTTGAACGGCTTGACCCCGTTCGCAACGGGGGTGACGGGGTCGAAGGAATCGACGCCGGCGGTGACGGGTGGCGACTGGGCGGCGCGGTACATGGCGTGGATGGCGCTGGGCGGGACCTTGGTGCGGGTGCCGGACGCCCCGCTCAATATCGTTGCCACCACCCCCGTGCTGGGGGTTCGGCGGTCGCAGCGGCTGGCGGCCACGCCTTCGCCCAAGATGTTGAAGCTGGCCCAGGCGCTGTGCGCGCAGGTGCTCAATCCCACGGATTACGGGCCTGGACAGGCCCGGCTGGATGCCGACTTCTTCAGTCACGGCAGGTTCAAGTCCGCCCCGTCACTCCTACCGCAATGTCCGCCCCCCTGAACGGTTACGTTCTGCAAAGCAAACAACAGCGTAAACAAACGCGCCGCGACGCAAGCGTGAAGCATACAGCGTCGCGACACGCGTTCCCCGCCCGCGTGCCCTCGGCCGGGAGCTCGCCATCCCGCCGCGCTACTGTCCGACGGCGACGTTGGCGGCTGGGGTGCTGGTGCCGGTGACCGATGTGGCGTAGCGGAAGACGATGCGACCCACGCCGCCCGCGCCGCCGTTGGTCGAGCCGCCGAGGCCGCCCGCGCCTGCAGCGGCCGTGACCAGCGAAGTACCGACGCTGAGGACGTCGGCGGACAGATACAGCGAGCCGCCCGCGCCGCCACCGCCCGCCCCTGAGTAGTCCCAGCAATTGGTCGTCGAGGCGCCGAAGCATCCGGCCGTGGTGTCTCCCTGGCCGGCGCCTCCGCGGGACGAGACGGTCCCCGTCACCGTCATGGACGCGGCCTTGATCACCAGGATGCCTCCGCCCAATCCACCCAAACCTCCCTGCGGGTTGTCGGACAGCACATTGTCGTTGCCGCCTGAACCACCGCCCGATCCGAATATCAGCTTCGTCAGCGACGCATCACCATATATTGCCGCTCCCCGTCCCGTGCAGGCGTTGGTGCCGTTGCCCCCCGCGGTGCCGTAGCCCGCACCGCCGCCGGCAGCGCCGTAGCTTGCGCAGCCGCTATCGCCAAGGCCAGCGCCGCCTCCGCCCAGCAGGGCGGCCTGCGCGGACGTTCCCAACCCACCATACGATTCGCCCTGGTAGCCGGTCTGGAACGTGAGCGGGGGGCGAGGCCCGCCGCGATAGCCCTTGCCGTCTGCCGAAATCGAGCCGGCGACGGTCACCGCCCCCGCGCTGCGCATGAACAACACGCCGCCCTTCGTTCCGTCCCACGCGCTCACCGTCAATGTTGCGCCGCTGCCGACGTCAAGGGAGGCGAAGTTCGGCACGCGCACCAGCACCACGCGCTGGTCGGCGGCCGTGGTTCCCAGACCATCGTCGTTGGTCGCGCCGCTGCCGTACTGATTGACCTTGGATGTCTTGAACGTGACGGTCGCCGCGGCCACGGAGGACACGCGCAGGGTTTCATAGTTTCCCACGTTGCCATTGGCCGCAGCCGTCCCCTGCAGATTGATCAGCAGCAATTCATCGTCGGCAGCCAGACACCCGGTGGACGGGCTGGCCGCCAGGGTGGCCGTGGTCGCCGTCAGCGCGGTGACCGAGTATGAGACCGCATCGCCGCCGTCGGCGCAGGTGCGAGCTATAGCCACGTTGGTGGTACTGAGATTCGTGGTGCCCGCAGCGATCGTCACGGCACCGTCGACTCCGGTGCCGTAGGAGCTGACGGTCGTGCAGGTTGTGCCGGAAAATCCTGCAGCGCAGGTGCAGGTGAACGCGTTGACGCCGTCGTTGCAGGTGCCGCCGTTCTGGCAGGGACTGCCGACGCAGTCGTCGATATTGGTGGCGCAGGTGGCGCCGCTGTAGCCGGTGGCACAGGTGCAGGTAAACGTGTTGACGCCGTCGCTGCAGACGCCGCCGTTCAGGCAGGGGGCGGCGACGCAGTCGTCGATATTGGTGGCGCAGGTGGCACCGCTGTAGCCGGTGGCACAGGTGCAGGTGAACGTGTTGACGCCGTCGCTGCAGACGCCGCCGTTCAGGCAGGGGGCGGCGGCGCAGTCGTCGATATTGGTGGCGCAGGTGGCACCGCTGTAGCCGGTAGCGCAGGTGCAGGTGAACGCGTTGACGCCGTCGTTGCAGACGCCGCCGTTCAGGCAGGGGGCGGCGGCGCAGTCGTCGATATTGGTGGCGCAGGTGGCACCGCTGTATCCGGTAGCGCAGATGCAGGTGAAGGCGTTGACCGCGTCGGTACAGGCGCCGCCGTTCAAGCAGGGATTGGGCGCGCAGTCGTTGATGTTCGAGCAGGTGGTGTCTCCGGTGCCACTGTATCCAGGGGCACACGGCCCGCAGGTGCGGCCGCCCGGCGTGTTGGTGCAAGACGAGACGGATGCACAGCCGCCGTGGTTGGTTGCGCACTCGTCGATGTCCACGCAGCCGGTGGCGCCAGTTCCGCTGTAGCCGGTCGGGCATGCTGTGCAGGTGCGCGCGCCGGGGGTGTTCTGGCAGCTGGTGAGGGGATCGCATCCCCCGCTTCCGGTCAGGCATTCGTTGATGTCCACGCAGCCGGTGGTCCCGCCGCCCGTGTAGCCGATCGGACACGACCCGCAGGTGAATCCCCCTGCGGTATTCGCACAAGCCACGAGCGCATCGCAGCCGCCGTTGTTGGTTGCGCATTCGTTAATGTCCACGCACGCCGTGGCTCCGGTGCCGGAATAGCCCTCCGGACATAGGCCGCAGGTCCGCGCTCCGGTCGTATTGGTGCACGTCACGCGCGGGTCACAGCCGCCGTTGCTGGTCAGGCATTCGTCGATGTCCACACAGGTGGTGGCGCCCGTGCCAGTGAATCCGGTAGGACAGGAGCCGCACGTGCGAACGCCCGCGACCACATTGCAGGTTACGTACGAGTCGCAACCTCCGTTGTTCACGGCGCAGGACGGAGCGACGGCGCCGTCCCCGCTGGCGCCATCCGTCGCTGTTGCATCAGGCATCGATACGTCCGACGCGTCGGTGTTCGTCAGGCCATCGTTCGCCGCGACGTCCGTCGTCTGCGTGTCTGGACTGCCAGCGTCGACCTGGGTATCCGGCATCAGGTCGACCTTTGAGGCAAGGTCGGAGGTGGCATCGTTCGAGGACGTGACATCGTCCGAAATACTCGAATCCTGCGCGGGGTTGGTGGAACTGTGGTTGTCGCCGCACGACCAGGAAAAGCCAACCAAGCAGCAAACCGACAAGACGAGTCTTGAACGCAAGGGAACCTCCACATTGACGATGGAACGGGAGCGGCCGCGGATACGGCATCTCCCGGTCAGAACATGCGGCAGCGGAAGTCACCCCCGAGCCGTCTCCGGCCCCTAAGCCCCGTCCCCCACCATGGTTTTGGATCTTTCCAACATCGTGGATACGCCTGTGGTCCGTCACTTGGCAAGAACAATCACCGCGAAAGGCGCAAACGTACGTTTGTGTTCATTTACGTACATTCGCACGCACATTCGGTGGAACGTTGATTCCGTGGAGCGTGATTTCGCCGGCGTGCTTTCATCCGAGGCCGAGGCCGAGGCCGAGGCCGAGGCTGCTTTCGTCCGAAAGTGCTTTCGTGGCCGCCCCACGCGACAGTGACCCCGATGACGGCGCAGAATCATTGGACATACTTGTGGATGCTTGGTCCAACTTTGTCTGATCCCGACCGTTCTCTTCGGCGCAGCAAAATCCCCGCCGAAACCTCCTTGCGTCGTCGGTACTTGAGCTGTTCAGTCCATCACCACCACACTCTTACCGATGACCTGATTACGTACCAGGTCCTTGATGGCCTGGGCAGCCTCGGTGAGTGCATAGCGGCGGTGCACCCAGGGTCTCAGCTGTCCGGCCTCGACGAGATCCTTGAGCACCAGCAGGTCGGCCTGGGGGGTTGTCGCAGTGACCGCTTTCAGCTTCTGAGCTGAACCGATCGAGCGGAACGCGCCCCCCAAGATCCGCTCCAGAAATCCTCCGGTCCAGGCGTTGC
>JBDSME010000691.1:0-3887 GCA_039916065.1 Polyangia bacterium | reverse complement strand
GCCACCGCGCCGGTGAAGGCGCCCTTCTCGTGCCCGAACAGCTCGGATTCGAGCACGCCGGCCGCCAGCGCGGCGCAGTTGACCTTGATGAAGGGGCGCGATTCGCGCGCGCTGTTGATGTGAATGGCGCGCGCCACCATCTCCTTGCCGGTCCCGGTTTCGCCGCGCAGCAGGACGGTGGCGTTGGTCTGGGCCACCTGCTCCACGCGCGCCAGGACCTCGCGCAGCGCCGGGGCATCGCCCACGATCGCGCCAAAGTCGAAGGCGCCGTGCGCCTCGCTGGCGAGCATGCCGGCGTACTCCGCCAGTTGTTCCGCCAGGCGCTGGTTCTCGTGACCCAGGTGAAAGCGCTCCACCGCCTGGGTGAGAATTCCCCGCATCTCCTTTGAGTCCCAGGGCTTGGTCACGTAACGGTAGATGCGGCCCAGGTTTATGGCTTCGATCAGGACGTCCACGTCGGTAAACGCCGTCACGATGATGCCAATCGCCTGGGGGCGCGCGTCGCGGACGGCGCGCAGCAGCTCGAGCCCGGTCATGCGCGGCATGCGCTGATCGGTCACCACCACGGCCACTTCGTTCTGGCGGGCCAGCTCCAGCGCTTGTTCCCCGCTGGAGGCATAGAGGAGGCGAAAATTTCGCCCAAAATTGAAGCGAAACGCGTCCAGGTTGTCTTGCTCGTCATCCACCACCAGCACCGGAAACCGTGACAGATCGAGCGAGGACGAGGCCATTACCAGACGGTATCACAGAGCAATTGCGGGCAACGCAAATGTGACCGCAAATCCGACCGCAAGTGCAACGGGGCGGAGTCCGACGAACCCTCTCCCGCTTGCGGGAGAGGGCCTGGGTGAGGGCAAGCCTTGCGAGCGGCAATGCCCAATTCTGCGGAAAATAACGGGCCCTTTAAATGTGATCAAACGTCAGGTCCGGAGCCCGAGGCCCGCGAACCGAACGGTTTTGTTTTTAGGCCGGCATCGAAAGTGCTGTTACGATCACCGGTTCTTGCAAATGACCAACAAAAAGCTCCCGGGCGTGGTCGACGGGGCCAGCCCCGGACCGCGGCTGGTTCCGGAGGCTCTGCCAGCGCGCAAGCCCATGGCGCGCGCCACGCGCATCACTCTTTTTGAACGTGAGGTTCGGGAGCGGTTGTCGCGGGCGGCCCTGGACGTGGTCTTTGTCCGGGCCGATTCCCTGTCGGAGGGACAACGCAGCGTGCGCGGAGGCAAGGAGGGGTATTTCGGGTCGACCATGTTGACCATCGATCTGCCGGCGCTGGCCGACGTGCTGCGCGATGCCTGCGACGCCGGGACGGCGCACCGCCTGGTGACGCTGATGGAGTCGGACAGTACGGTGTCGCGCCGGATCCGGGACATCGCCGTGCGCGAAGCGACGCGGGTCGCGAAATGCAAGTTGAAAGAGGTGCGCACCCACGTGGCCATGCGCGCGCAGGGGGCCAAGGTGTTCATCGACGTCGACCTCGAGGCCGGGGTGCTCTGAGCGAAGATGCCCGAGACCACCTACAGCTTCGCCGCCGTCGCCAAGATCCTGGAGCTCCCCGAGAGCAAGTTGCGCTACTGGGCGCAGGTGGGATTCGTGGGACCATCAGTACGCGACAGCGGTCGGGTGCTGTTCAGCTTTCAGGACCTGATCAGCGTCAAGGCGGCCAAGGAGCTGGTGGACCGGGGCTTCGCGGTGGCGCGGATCCGAAAGGCGCTGGACACCGTGCGGGCCGCCCTGCCTCACGTGGACCGCCCCCTGGATCGTATTCGTGTCGCCTTCGACGGCGACGCCCTGGTGGTGGTGGACGAGGGGGCCGCCTTCGAAGTCACCGGACAGAAGGTCTTCGACTTCGGCCTGGGCGATCTGGCGGCACGCGCTTCGATCGCGCCGGCGAATCCGGCTCCTCGGCTTGTTCCGGCGGGCGCCGCCCGCGACGACCGGGACAACCGTCCTTGCAGTGCTTACCAATGGTTCACCGAGGCGATGCTCCTGGACGGCGATCCCGCCGGCTGGGACGAGGCCGAGGTGTGCTACCGCAAGGCGCTGGCGCTGGATCCGGGGCTGGCCGCCGCCCACACCAACCTGGGGCAGATCGCCTACCGCCGCGGAGACACGCGGGCGGCGCGGGAAGCGTTCGAGGCGGCGCTGGCTCTGGACCCGGACCAGCCCGAAGCGCGGTTCAATCTGGCGAATCTGATCCTGGAATCAGGCGATCTGGAAC
Organism: Polyangia bacterium; assembly: GCA_039916065.1. Taxonomy (GTDB): domain Bacteria; phylum Myxococcota_A; class Polyangia; order Fen-1088; family Fen-1088; genus FEN-1088. Next base: position 1,666 of record JBDSME010000691.1, on the reverse strand, counting down.
TGGCGGTTGCCGAACTGCGGCGGGCGTTGCAGGCGGCACCGGATTTCGCCGACGCGCACTACAACCTGGCCGTGGCGCTGGAACGGCTGGGGGGGCGTGCTCAGGCGCGGGCCCATCTGGAACGATACCTGGGGTTGGATGGCGAGGCCGGTGCACCGTGGGCGTCGCAGGCGCGCGTCCTGATCGAACGCCTCTCCGAGTAGATTCCTTAGCCGATCGAAAGGTAGACGATCCGTTTTCGGCGATCTCGAGGCCGATTGAGCACAGGGAGGTCCAGCTTTGCTGGACCGGCTACGCCGTTAAGCAACTCCGAGGGTGGTCGGATCGCGTGAGTGGAGGGCGGCTATGCCGCCCGGAACTCTTCGCGCGGGGTTTGGGAACCCTCCCAGGGTTCCCATCTCCATCCTCGGCCTTCCCAGGCCCCTTGCGCCGGCGATTACTGGTCCACGTTGACGGAGGCGGTACCGTCGGCGGAGACGTGAACGGTGACGGTCCAGGGGCGACAACAAACGGCGCAGTCCTGCACGAAAACCTGGTCACCCGGGGAATCGAAGTCGACGTCCGACTGCAAGTCCAGCTCGCCGGGCTCGCCGCAGTAGGGGCAGTCGTAAAGGTCGTCCATAAAGTTAACGTTCCGCTTGCGATATGATACCTCCAAAGGCGCCCATGGCATCCTGGTTCGTCTATGTCGTCCGCTGCCGTGACGGATCGTTGTACACGGGGATCAGCACCGACGTGGAGGCCCGAATCGCCCGGCACAATGAGGGGAGCGGCGCCCGCTACACGCGCGCGCGGCGTCCCGTGCGGCTGCTGTATGTGGAACGCAAGCGATCGCGTTCGAATGCGCTGCGCCGAGAGGCGGCGATCAAGTCTCTGTCCCGCGCCGAGAAGATCGAACTGGTCGGAGGCGCGGTTTCATGACCCGCTCGGGACGGGCCAGCAAGGTTCCGACGGCGGTTGCCAGACCGACCGGGGCGCCAGGGCGACTGGGCCTCGCCCTGGGGTTCAGCGTTGCTCTCGCCGCCAGCGGAGCAGGTGGTCGCGCTTCCGACGGGGCGAACCCAGCGGTTCTTCGGCTGCCGGTCGCCGCCGGTCCGTTCGTTCGCGGGTCGGCGCGCGGGGACGAAGATGAGCGCCCGGTTCGCACGGAGGTGCTTCCCGCGTTCGTGATCGACAAGACGGAGGTGACGCGCGTGGGTTACGCCGCCTGCGTGAAGGCGCGGCGCTGCCGCCCGGTGCCGGCTGAGATGGCGGGGCCGGTGGGTACCGACGCCATGGTGCCGGTGACGGGCGTGTCCTGGTTCGACGCGCGCGACTTCTGCGCCTTCGCCGGCGGACGCCTCCCGAGCGAGGCGGAGTGGGAGAAGGCGGCGCGGGGGACCGATGGTCGGGAGTTTCCCTGGGGCGCCGAATCCGCGTGCGCGCGCGCCAACTGGGGTAACTTCGACGGCGAGGGGCCGTGCGCCGGTAATAACCCGGGCTTTCCGGTGGCCGTGGGTCGCTATCCGGAAGGGGCCAGCCCCTATGGCGTGCTGGACATGGCGGGCAACGTCTGGGAATGGGTGGCGGATCGATATGGCGAAGATCCCAGGCGGCGGGTGGTGCGCGGTGGCTCGTGCTGCAGCTACTTCGTGCCGCCGCGCGCCCCGAACCGCAACGCATGGGC
>JBDSME010000690.1:0-4732 GCA_039916065.1 Polyangia bacterium | reverse complement strand
AGGCGCAGGGAGGCCGCCCGGATGGTCTCCACGTAGAACTCCCGCTTGCCTTTGAAGTAGTGGTAGAGCAGTCCCTTCGACATTCCCGCCGCCACCGCCACGTCGTCCACGGAAATGTCCTCGTAGGAATGTGTCGAAAAGAGCCTGATGCCCAGCTCCAGCAACAGAGTTCGGCGTTCATCGGTCGGCAAGCGAACCCGCCGCGGCGCCACCGCCGCCCGGCGTTCCAACAACCCGCGCGGGGATGCTAACGCGGACCTATCGCGCGGGGTTTGCATCTATCTACTATCCAGCGAGCGCCGTCAGGACCAGGGAGGGAACGCTCCAGGCGTTCGGCGCTGTTTCGAAGGCCGTCAGCTTGCGTCCGATGAGGTGACAGCGGCTGTTGTCCAGGAACCAGGCCGGTTTTGGTGCCATGACCACCGGCGCGCGGATGATGGATTTTTCGATCCCGCCCAGCATGAATGTGTTGTGCACCCAGCCAAGACCGCTCTGGATGTCTTCCAGGGTCGCGCTGGGGTGTCCCCCCCACGGAGGTGACACCGTTCCGTAGCCCACCGCGGGCCACAGATTGATGGCGACGGTGCCATATCGCAGCGCCGTCACGGCGCGGTCCAGCGCGGCGGCGATGGTGGCATCCCGCTCGCTCCGCGGATCGATGATGATGGCCGCGTTCAGCGTTCCCCAGAGGCGGTCATTGCAAAACGTGGTCATGGCGGACAGAAACGCCGCCGGATCCGTCTCGGCGAGCTCGGTGTGGGCCAGAACCCCGCAGAAGGGTTCCACGCGAAAGAGCCGCTCATCTGTGCGCCGGGAATCCACGTTCGGAATGAAGGCCCAGGGGAGACCTTCGGACTGTCCTTGCGCTTGCCCCTGACCAAAGTATTGAACGCCGTCACGGCCAGCCACGCTCTCCTGGTAACGCTGGCGCGCTCCCGGATAGTACGGAACTCGGGGCGGCGCGTTCCCCACCGCCTTTCGAAAGAGCTCGAGAAAGCGATCGCGCTGGGTCCATCTGGCGGCGGTGATCAGCACCTTGGCGGCATTGCAGTTGAAGGACCCGTTGTTCACCAGCATGGTCGCCAGATTCCGCGCCTGGAACCACAGCTCCTTGTCAGTGAATCTTCCCGGAACGATTCCCACGGGGCTGACGTTGCCCAGCTCCGAGCTGATGGGCTTGGTCAGCAGCCGCTCACCCGTCCGCTTGCGCCGTTCTTGTTCGGTGCCCGGCGGCCCCCAGACGATCAGGTCGTGCGTCTGGTCGGAACCCGTGATGTGGACGTCATCCACGCCCTGGTGCTGGCACAGATAGGCGCCCGCGTCTCCGTCGCCATAGACGATGCGCAGATAGTCCCGCGAGATCAGCGGCTCCAGCGCTTGCTCCAGGAACGGACCCACCCACTCGTTCACCGGATTCATCTTCAGGATGCACACGCTGCCCTCGACAAACGACTTGTAGAGCACGTCCATAACCGGAATCGACGCGACGTTCCCCGCGCCCAGGACAAGTGAAACCTGCCCTTCCGGTTGTTGCCGTCGATAAAAGGTAGCCTGCTGTTGCCGGGCTTCGGCCTCATCAGTGATTCCAGGTTGCAGACGCACCCAGCAGGAAAGTCCCCGGTAGAGGGTGGAATCCCAGCCGCCCGCGGGAAGCACCTCGATCTCGAGGCGACCGTCGCTTCGGGTGCGCACGCGACGTCCCAGGGGCGGCGCCCCCTGTCGGGCGATGTGCCGTAGACTTTCAATCAACAGGCGGACATTGCGCGCGGCTGGCGCCGGTCCCCCCAGCCATTCTTCACCGCCCAGCGGGGTATCGAAGGCGATTCCCTTGGCCGCGCATCCGGCCCGCACCCAGTCACTGGCCACGGCGGAGAGCCGCGGCGCGATGGCCTGTAGCAGCTCAATCTTGCTGGCCACGGGCAGGCGGGCGAAGTCGCCTCGGCGGTCGGCAACTGTCCTCACGGCCTGGTCGAGCGTGGCGGCGGACGCGCCGCCCGCCATGGTGCTGGTTGCCGATGCCCCGATCCCGGTCATTGACTATCATTCAATAGCACGGGTACCCTTCCGGCAACCGAAACAGGAGGCTCGTTGTGGCAATCAACAACACCATCGTGGCGGTAGCTCCCCGAAGGCTTCGCGTCCGCGATTTCACGGCGGCGCAGTTGCGCATCAAGCAGCTCACCCGGGCCCCTGCGGTCGACGAGCTTCTGGAACTCTATTCTCTGTACAAGCAGGCGATCCTGGGCGATGTCCAGGGCAATCGGCCAGAGGCGCTGGACTTCAAGGGGCGGGCGAAATACGACGCCTGGGCCAGCCGGCACGCCATGAGCAAGAAGGCTGCGGAAACAGCCTACGTCGCGCTGGTGGCGAAGTTGCTCAGCAAATATGGATGACCTCCCGCGCGGGGGGGGGGCGGCTCAGCAGAGCCGTTCGGCGGCGACCGTGGCGATCGCCATGATGCTGTGTTGCGGATTGACCCCGGTGTTGGTGGGAAAGACAGACGCGTCCATGACATACAGCCCCTCGGTGCCGTGCACCTTGAGGTGCGGGTCCACCACCGACGTTCTCGGATCGCTTCCCGCGCGGCACCCGCCGAAGAGGTGCGACGCCACCATGCTGTAAGCGCGCGGATCCACGGGCGCGCTGTCGAACACCGCCAGCTGGTCCAGCGAGCGCAGGACCTCCGGCAGACCGTGCACGCCGGTGATCACCTCGGTGGCGCCCGCCAGGAAATGCATCTCGCACAGATGCCTCATGCCGCGCTTCACCCTGGTCATGTCCTGCGCGGACAGGTCGTATCTGATGTGGTCGCCAAACAACCGCGACGGGCGGATCCGTCCTTCGGCCTCAGCCCGCACCGCCACCGCCCACGAAGCCACATGGTCCAGGCGCTCGAGGTAGGTGGCCAGGCGCCGCCCGGCGCCAGGGAATCGTGCCGCCGCGACCTCGGGCGGCACGTTTATCGACTCGAGCTTCACCCCCACCGTGTCGCGCAATCCCAGCACCTCGAATCCTTGCGACGCCCCTGTCCAGGCTCCCACGGGCTGCGGATATAGGCCCATCACCGCGGTACCCGGGTGGGCCATGAAGTGTTCGCCGAGGTGCCGGCCGCGCAGACCGCTCCGGCGCAGCAGGTTCGGGCTCTGAACCGCGGACGCGGCGACGATGATCCCCCGTCGCGCCGCCAGGCGAAACTTGCGGCCCGCGCCGGCGCCCGCTTGCGACCCGTCCGGGCCCCGCGTGGCGCGACCGGTGACCGCCACTGCACGTCCGCGCTCGAGCACGACGCGTTCCACGGCCGCGTTCGCGTACACGGCCGCGCCATCGGCGACCGCGCGCGGCAGGTAGTTCACCGCGGTCGACTGTTTGGCCTCATGGGGACATCCATGCAGACAGCGCCCCGAAGCCTGACAACCACGCTCGTATCTGTGCACGAATCGCCCCTCCAGGCCGGCGCGCGTCGCGCCATCGCGCATCCGCAGATCCTGTCGCCCGGCAGTGATCCCTTCGATCACCTGACGCACCGACATCTCTTGCTCCAGGCGCGCATACGCGGCATCGAGGGCCGCCGCGGAGAGGCCATCCCCCAGGCCAAAACCCTGATGCCAGGCCGCCAGCACCTTTTCGGGCAACCGCCACACGATCGCTGAATTCACGAGAGTGCCGCCCCCCACGCAGCGCGCCTGCAGGATGGGCGTGGTCGCCCGGCCGAACGCGGTCTGCTTGCCCTGATTGCGGTAGAGCCGGGCCATGCTGGTCAGGGCGATCTTGCCCAGTTCGGCCGAAGGTAGACGCGGCCCCTCTTCCAGGACCACCACCCGCGCTCCCCCGCGGGCCAACGTTCGCGCGGCGGCGCCACCACCGGCGCCCGAACCGATCACCACAAAATCCGCGTCGCCGGCATCCTCCACTGGCGACAGCCGGGCATCGAAAAACCCCGCCCTCAAGACAGCCTGCCCGTTTCGCGCGACGGGGCGGTGGTGGTGCTGCGGCTGGTGTGGCCGTGTTCGTAGGCGCGGATCGCCCGCATCACGCGGTCCTGGCCGAGCAACAACATGCAGGATGACAGCTTCAGGAAGGTGGTGGTGGCCCGCATCACGTACACCTTGTGATCCAGCAGTCGTTCCAGCGCCGCTTCTCGCGCCGCGCTGTCCAGGCCGCCGAATGTCCGAAGGCGACGCAGCGTCAACGGAGGCGAGAACCAGGTCAGCCACAGCGAGGCGCGCAGCAACAGGGCCGCGTACCACGGTGGCTGGGAACACTCTCGTCGAATTGCCTCGCCCAGATCGACGTCGTCGACGACACCTCCCAGGAGCCCGGGGGGCAGCAGGGCGCGTCCGATGGTGGAGGCCCAGCGGACTTCGAAACGACGCAGCTTCATCCGACCCCTTTCACGGCCGTCAGCCTGACAGATTTTGTGCCTTTGACAGACTCGAAACTGTATAGATAATACCAACGATATTGAATGAATATTCATTCAGTATCGACCGGGAGCAGCTCTCCGGGTTCCAGATTTTCCGCTGCAATCCGATGCCCATGGCGACAGCGAAGGTCAAACGACGCACCGATGACAAGCGGCAGCGCATCCTGGATGCCGCCGTCCAGGTGTTCGCCCGCAAGGGATTCTTCGCCAGCCGCGTCAGCGATATCGCCACCGCGGCGGGTATTGCCGATGGGACCGTCTACCTCTACTTCGAGAGCAAGGACGACCTGCTGATCAAGCTGTTCGATG
>JBDSME010000689.1:0-9151 GCA_039916065.1 Polyangia bacterium | reverse complement strand
GCACCGCCATGAGCGTGAACCTGGACATCGGGTCAGCCGGCAGCTGGCACTTTCCCAACAAGCCCGAAGCCGGTCATCGCCTCGCCCTCCCGGCGCGGGCCCAGGTGTACGGGGAGCCCGCCCTGGTCTATTCGGGGCCGCTCTACCGTTCCAAGTCGATCAGCGGCAACAAGGTGACGCTCACCTTCGACCACGTGGGCGGTGGGATGGTGTCGCGCGACGGCGGGCCGCTCAAAGGGTTCGCGATTGCGGGTGCTACGGGTGCGTGGGTCTGGTGCGACGCCACCATCAGCGGCAATACCGTTGTCGTGAGCAGCGCGAGCGTCCCCGCGCCCACCAGGGTTCGTTATGCATGGGGCGACAATCCCGTGTCGAGCCTCTACAACAAGGAAGAGCTTCCGGCGGCATCCTTCACCACCGAGAGCCCCGACCTTTCCCCGCCGGCCGCAGCCGGTACGGGTGGTGCGGGAGGCGGTGGAGTCAGCGCCACCGGGGGTCGCGCCGGCGACGGATCGGGAGGCGCTGCCGGCGGGGGCGGCGGCGCCAATACGGGCTCCAGTGGAGGAGCCATCGGTTCAGGGGGTGGCGAAGCCGGCTCGATGGGGGCAGGCCTGACAGGCGGCGTCGGCGGCACGTTCCCTGACTCAGGCAGCGGCGGCCGTGACAAAGATTCTGGGGATCCTGGCGTGGGCCGAAGCGGAGGCGCGACCGGCACCACCGACGCGACGGGCGGGGCCACGCCGCGGCCCATCCCCGCGGATACCGGGAGCGGCGGCGCGTGCGCGGCGGCGCCGGGTTCCCCTTCATCGACCGTCTTTCTGCTGTTGCTGCTCGCGTTCGCAGTCGCGTCCAGCCGGCCTGCGCGCCAGCGAAACCGTCGCTAGTGCGTCGGACGGCTCGGCATCGTCATCCCCGCGGCCTACCGAGCCCGTCCGACCGCGCGGAGCTGTTGGCTCGGCGCGGGAGTGGAGGTGACTGCGCGTCTTGAGACGCGGCCCTCCACCAGGGCGTAGAGCACCGGCAACACGAACAGCGTCAGGATGGTGGCCGAGGCCAGGCCGCCGATCACCACCAGGGCCAGCGGCCGCTGCGTCTCCGAGCCGATCTCGTGTGACATCGCCGCGGGCAGCAACCCCAGGGCAGCCAGAAACGCCGTCATCAGCACCGCGCGCAGGCGCGCCTGGGCCCCCTCGCGCACGGCCTCCTCAATGGGGCGGCCTGCGTCGCGGCGCGCGTTGATGTCCGACACCAGCAACACGCCGTTCAGGACCGCCTGTCCCATCAGCGCGATGAAACCGACCGCCGCCGAGACCGACAGGTTGACGTGGGTGAGCCACAGCGCCAGCACCCCGCCCACCAGCGCAAACGGGATGTTGGCCAGGATCAGCAGCGCCGAACGCAGTGAGCCGAACGCCTGGTAGAGCAGGACGAAGATCAGGACGATGGAGAGCGGGATGACGATGGAGAGCCGCTTCATGGCCCGCTGCTGGTTTTCGAACTCCCCGCCCCAGGTCAGAAAATATCCGGGGGGCAGCGCCACGCCTGCCGCCACCGCCGCCTGCGCCGCCCTGACGAACGAGCCCATGTCACGGCCGCGGACGTTGCACTTGATCCCCACGAACCGCTGATTGGCTTCGCGGTTGATGGCCGCCCGCCCCGGGGCGACGGCAAACGTCCCCAGCTCGGAAAGCGGGATGCGCGCCCCTTCGGGGGTGGCGACGAACACGTCGCGCACGGCGGAGATGTCGCGCCGGAAGGCCTCGGCGAAGCGCACCGTCACCGGGAAATGAGTCTGCCCCTCCCACAGCTCGGTGGCCACCCGTCCCCCCACGGCGGTCTCGATGGCCTCCTCCACGTCGGACACCTTCAATCCGTAGCGGGCGATCTTCTGGCGGTCGACCTTCAGATGAAGCTGAGGCAGCTCGCCCGCCTGTAGCACCGCCAGATCGGCGACGCCCGGGACGCGGGCCACCACCCGCCGGAGCTCCTCCGCCTTGGCCGCCAGAGTGTGCAGGTCCTCGCCGTAGAGCTTGATGGCCACCTGCCCTTTGATGCCCGAGATTGACTCCTCGACGTTGTCCTTGATGGGCATGGAGAAGTTGTATTCCACGCCCGGGATCTGGCGCAGGCTGATGTTCATCTTCTCGATGACCTGGTCCAGGGTCTTGCCGCTGCGCCATTCGGCGCGCGGCCGCAGGTCAACGAAGAACTCGGCGTTGTTGACCGCCTTGGCGTCAGTGCCGTCCTCGGGACGTCCCAGCTGCGAGATCACCTGCTTCACTTCGGGGAAGAAGAGCAGCCGCGCGCGAATCTGCGGGACGATGCGCTGGGCTTCCTCCAGAGAGATTGAAGGGGGCAGGGTGGCAGTGGTCCACAGCACCCCCTCGTTCAGCTCGGGGAGAAATTCGCTGCCAACCTGTCGCAACACCAGGAACGTGGCGCCCAGGGCCGCCAGTGCCCCCCCCACGATCAGGGCCCGGTGCCGCAACGCCCACCCCAGGGCCGGTCGATATCCGCGCTCGCTCCAGGTCACCAGCGGGCTGTGGCGCACCTTGGCCCCGCGCAACGCCAGCGTGCACAACACGGGCACCAGGGTCAGCGACAGCAGCAGCGCGCCGACCAGGGCGCTGGCGACGGTGTTGGCCATGGGCGCGAAGATGCGCCCTTCCACGCGCTGGAGCGTGAAGATGGGGATGTAGGCCACGATGATGATGACGAGAGAGAAGAGAGTGGGCTTGGCCACCTCTCGGACGGCGTCCCTCACCACCTGGTCCAGCGAATCGCGCGGCCGGGCCTGGCGTTGCCGGAAGACGTTCTCCACCATCACCACCGCTCCGTCCACGATGATGCCGAAGTCCACCGCGCCCAGGCTGAGCAGGTTGGCGCTCATGTGGCGCATGTGCAGGTAGACGAAGCTGCCAAGCAGCGACAGGGGGATCACCGTGGCCACCACCAGCGCCCCGCGCAGCGAAAACAGGAACACCAGCATGATGGCCACCACCAGGACCGCGCCGTCCAGCAGGTTGTGCAACACCGTGCGCAGGGTGTTCTTCACCAGCGTGGTGCGGTCATAGTAGGGAACCAGGCGGACTCCCTTCGGCAGCACGTCGTTGTTGAGCTGCTCCACCTTCGCATGAATGCGTTCCAGCACCTCGGCGGGGTTCTCGCCCTTGCGCAGCAGGACGATCCCCTGCACCACCTCGTTCTGGGCGTTGCGTCCCACCGCGCCCCGGCGCAACACCGTGCCGATGTCGACGCTGGCCAGATCCGAGATCTTGATGGCGGTGCCCTGGTGTGAGGCCACCACCACGTTGCCGATGTCGTCCGTGGAGCCGAGCGTGCCCAGACCCCGGATCACCATCTCCTCGGCCCCGTGACGGATGTAGTTGCCGCCCGCGTTGCCGTTCGACTGCCGCAACGCCTCGAACACCTCGGGCAGGGCCAGTCCGTAGGCCTTCAGCTTGTTGGGGTCGACCCGCACCTCGAACTGCTTGCCGAAACCGCCGAACGAGATCACGTCCGCGACGCCGGGTACCTGTCGGAACTGTCGTTCCAGGGTGAAGTCCTGGATGGTGCGCAGGTCCATGGGCGACTTCGGTCCGGTGAGAATGTAACGGTAGATCTCGCCGATGGGGGTGTAGAGCGGCCCGAGCGTGGCCGTGACCCCGTCCGGCAGCTCCGCCTCGCGGAGGCGTTCGCTGACCTGAGCGCGCGCGAAATAGTCGGTGGTCCCCTCATCGAAGGTCATGGTCACCACGGACAGCCCGAAGATCGACACGGACCGCATGCGAGCGAGCTGGGGCGTCCCGTTGAGGGCCTTCTCGATGGGCATGGTCACCTGGCGCTCCACCTCCTCGGGGGCGTGGCCTGCGAAGATGGTGATCACCTGGCTCTGGGTATCGGTGACGTCCGGGAACGCTTCCACGGGCAGTTCACGGAACGACAACCAGCCACCCAGCGCCAGCAGCGCCGCCGCGATGATGGTGACCGCGCGGTGTCCCAGCGCGAGGTCGATCAGCCGTTCAATCATGATAGTAGTGCCATCCCGGAACTCCTACAGGTTCTCGAGCTCGGCCTTGATGAACAGCGCGCCCTCGGTCACCACCCGTTCTCCGGGCGTCAGGCCCGCTATCACACGCACCAGGCCATCCTGCTCCGGGCCCACCTCGACCGGGCGCTTCTCGAACTTGTTCTCGCCCTTCTCGGTGATCACGACGCTGGCTTCGCCGTCGCTGAGAACGGCGGCGCGCGGGACCATGATGACGTCCGGCCCCGAATCGACCCGCAACGTGACGCGCGCGAACATCTCGGGCTTGAGCGCGCCGTCCTGGTTGGGAATATTCAGCCGCACCTTGACGGTTCGGGTCTGGGGATCGACGGTGTCCCCGATGTGGGCGATGGTGGCGGGAAACGCGCGCGCTCCGTAAGAGATCACCCGCACCTCTGCTTCCTGACCAGCGCGGACCACTGCCAGATCTCTCTCGTAGATATCGGCGTAGGCCCAGAGATTCGCCAGCTCCGAGATGGTGAGGAGGGCGGTTCCGCCGTCGACGCGCACCTCGGCGCCCGGCAAGACGTTCCGCTCCACCACGGTGCCCGCCACGGGCGCGCGCAAGGTGAAGCGCGAGGTGTGTTCATCCAGCTTCATGCCCAGCAGTTGCAGGCGGGCGTGGGTTCGCTCCAGGTTCGACCGCGCCTTCACCACGTCGCTCTCCGCCTGTATCAGCTCCTTCTTGGCAATGGCGCGTTCGGCGAAAAGGCCCGTGCTCCGTTCCAGCGCCCGTTCGGCAAGCGACAGGTCGGCGGAGGCCGAGCGCGCATCCGCCAACGCCCCCTCGACATCAGGCGAGGCGATGGTGAGCAAGGGCTGCCCCTTCTTGACCCGATCCCCGGGCTTGACCAGCAGCTCCTCCACGCGCCCCGACACCGGACTACCCACGCGGCTGGTGTGGTCCTCGTCGAAGGCGATCCGGCCAGTCACGGCGGCGATGGCGCCCACCGTCCCCTTCTCCACATCGGCGACCTTGATGAAGCGAAGGCGGGGATCGTCCGACTTGTACTCGAGCTCTTCCTTGCCGGCGGCGGCGGCGACGGACGCGGCTTGTTGCTGGTCGTTCTGGGCGGCAGCCGGAGGCGCCGCGGGAGGGCCGGCGGACGTCGATCGGCAGCCCCCGCTTGCGGCAGTGGTGACGACCAGCAAGGCAGACGACAAGACAGACGCGAGGGACAACTGAGAGTGCGGCGTGGTTCTGACTGGTGAGCAGAGTAGAAGGCGAGGCATGACACCGTCGGGTACTGCACCAGTGGTGCCAGGACACGACAGCGCCGTCGCTGGGCTTCCGGATCGGATGATCCTCGTCGGTGATGGTCCCAAAATGCCCCGCGGGGCAAATCTCCGCGGGACACCAATGGGGGTGCGGCGGCGTCCCGGTAGGCGAGAGGGTGCATCTGTCCGCGTTATCCAGCGGTGGCGCTGACCAGTGATCGTTCGGGGCGGCCGCCGGAGCGATGGGCATGGGCAATGCACCGGAACCTTGTGGAGGCGGACATGAACCAGCTCCCCTGTTGCCGCATGTTCTTGGCCGAGGACGACGACGAGTTGCGCGCGGTTCTGGCCGCCGCCTTTCGGCGTGACGGTCACGAAGTCATAGAAGCGATTGATGGCCCAGATCTGGTGGATCACCTGATCAAAGCCCGACGCCACCCTGTCCCCGGCGAGGCGCACGATGTGGTGATCTCGGATTTGCGCATGCCCGGTTTCAGCGGGCTGCAGGTGCTGTCCTCGTTCCACAACTTGCACTGGAGAATGCCGTTCATCGTCATCTCCGCCTTCATTGATGCCCAGACCGAAGAGCGTGCCCGTCAGCTGGGGGCCGCCGCGGTGTTCTCAAAGCCAGTGGACATAGACGACCTGCGCAAGGCGGTGCTGCAAGTTCTTGCTGGGCGAAATCCCTCGGCGTCCCCGGCGTCGGCACCCGCGGCACCCGCGGCATCAGCGGCATCAGCGGATTGGTCGCCTGTGGATTGATCAGTGACGGTTCTCGGTCCAGCCTCACGGCAGAGGTATCTGCCTGAAATGAAACTGGTTCAAAAACTCACCTTGACCATGGTGGTGGGGATGTGTGTGGTCGGCGCGGTTCACGGCTTTCTGCGCGTGAGGCGCGACGCCGAATTCTTCCAGACCGATATGCGGCGCGACCACCAGCTTCCCGGGCGCCTCCTGGGCGCCGTGGTGGCGGGGACCTGGCGCACCGAAGGTCGAGAACATGCCCTCAAGGTCATCCACGAGGCCGATCAGGCTGATAACCGGGTGCGCATCACCTGGATCGATGGGCCCCCCGCCGGTACGGCGGGCCTGCGCGAGGGACGATTTTACACCTACGTCCCCGTCACCTTGAGCGGCGCCGTCAGTTTGAACGGCGCTTCGCTGGGGACGCTGGAGCTGTCCGAATCGTTCGACGAGGAGGCTGCGTACATCCGCTCCAATGCGCTGCGCACCATGACCACCACGTTGATCTTGGCCATGGTGGCGGCGGTGCTGGTGGCGGTGCTGGGCACGGTGTTCGTGGGCGGGCCGATGCGGAGGTTGACGGAGAAGGCCCGCCGGGTGGGTGCCGGCGATCTGACCGGGCCGCTCCGCCTCCCCCAGCATGACGAGATCGGCGAGCTGGCGCGGGAGATGAACGCGATGTGCGACCGCCTGGCGGAGACCAACCGGCGCCTCAGCGACGAGACCACGGCCCGGTTGCGTGCGCTGGAACAGCTCCGGCACGCTGATCGCCTTGCCACGGTAGGTAAGCTGGCTTCAGGGGTGGCGCACGAGCTGGGCACGCCGCTCAACGTGGTGTCGGCCCGCGCCAAGATGATTGCCTCGCGCGAGGTGGAGGGCGACGCGCTGACCGAGTCGGCGCGCATCATCGGCGAGCAGGCGGACCGCATCACGCGGATCGTACGGCAGCTCCTCGATTTCGCGCGCGGTCGGGCAGGCAGCGCCGGTGGATCGCTGGCGCTGACATCCCGTCACCCGGGCGATCTGCGCGCGCTGGCCCAGCGGGCCATCACCCTGCTGGGCTCACTGGCCGAGAAGCGACAGGTGGTGTTGTCGCTGGAACCGGCAACGGTGGAAGCGCCGTCGGCGATGGTGCAGCTTGATGACGGCGGACTGGACCAGGCCGTGACCAATCTGGTGGTCAACGCGATTCACGCCATGTCCCAGCCGGGGCGGGTCACCCTCAGCGTGGAGATGGGGCGCGTCACGCCGCCGGCCGACCTGGGTGGCGGGCCAGACGAATATTTGCGGCTGGCGGTCCGCGACCAGGGCTCGGGCATCGCCCCCGACGTGCTGCCGCACATCTTCGAACCATTCTTCACCACCAAGGACGTGGGCGAGGGCACGGGCCTGGGGTTGTCGGTGTCCTACGGCATCGTGAGGGATCACGGTGGCTGGATCACCGTCGACAGCGCGCCGGGACGTGGCAGCACGTTCAACATTTACCTTCCGCCCGCAGTCCCTGAGCGGCAGTTGAATCCGTCGTCCTGATCTCCCACAGTTCTCCCATGGCGGGACGAATCCTGGTGGTCGACGACGATCTGGCGATGTGCCAGGTGCTGGAGGCTGGGTTGGGGCGCCGAAATTTTCAGGTGGCGTCGTTCACCGCTCCCGCCGACGCGCTGGCGGCCCTGGCCGATGCCGACTTCGACGTGGTGGTCACCGACCTGAACATGAGGGGAATGTCGGGGCTGGCACTGTGCGAAAGGGTGGTGGCCAACCGGCCAGATCTCCCGGTGGTGGTCATCACCGCCTTCGGCAGCATGGACACCGCGGTGGCCGCCATTCGGGCCGGCGCGTACGACTTCATCACCAAGCCATTGGACATCGACACCCTCAGCCTGACCCTGGAACGCGCCGTCCAGCACCGGCGGCTGCGGGCCGAGGTGAAGCGCCTGCGCGAGGCGGTGGCGGGACCGCAAGAGTTCGACGAGCTGCTGGGGGCCAGTTCGGCCATGAAGGCCGTCTACGCGTTACTGGAGCGCGTGGCGGAGAGCGACGCGTCGGTGCTGATCACCGGCGAGAGCGGCACCGGCAAGGAGATGGTGGCGCGGGCGCTGCACCGGCGTGGGCGGCGCAGCGCGGGTCCTTTCGTGGCCGTCAATTGCGCCGCCATGCCGGAGGCCTTGCTGGAAAGCGAGCTGTTCGGGCACGTCAAGGGTGCCTTCACCGACGCGCGGACCGCGCGGACCGGCCTGTTTGTGAAGGCCTCCGGCGGAACGTTGTTCCTGGACGAGATCGGCGAGCTGCCGCTGCCGCTACAGCCGAAGCTGCTTCGCGCCCTGCAGGAACGGACGGTGCGCCCGGTGGGCTCGGACGACGAGGTGCCGTTTCAGGTGCGCCTGGTGGCAGCCACCAACCGCGATCTGGAGACCGCCGTGGAAGAGCGCCGCTTTCGCGAGGATCTGTTCTTCCGTATCAACGTCATCCATGTGGAGATGCCGCCCCTGCGGGCGCGCGGCTCGGACGTGCTGCTGCTGGCGCAACATTTTCTGGTGAAGGACGCGGCGATGGCGGGCAAGCCACTGACCGGAATCTCGGCGGCGGCGGCGGAAAAACTGCTGGCGTATTCGTGGCCCGGCAACGTCCGCGAGCTCCAGAATTGCATCGAACGGGCCACGGCATTGACCCAGTTCCACGAGATCGCCGTGGACGATCTGCCGGAACGGGTGCGCGCCTACCGCGGATCGCAGATCGTCATCTCGGCGGACGATCTGGGCGAATTGGTGCCCATGGAAGAAGTGGAGCGGCGCTACGTGCTGCGCGTCCTGGAAGCGGTGGGCGGCAGCAGGACACGCGCCGCCAAGGTGCTGGGCTTCGATCGCAAGACCCTGTACCGCAAGCTGGAGCGATACGGCGTAACCCCGGACGAGACCGGCTGAGAGGTGCGGCGTCCTCAGGCCGGGTCCGCGGAAAGGGCCCAGTAGCGGGTGCTCTTGCGGTCGGTGGCGGCGAACTCGTCCAGTAACGCGCCTTTCCAGATGCTCTTCAGGGCGGGGCTGAGCTGTAGCTTGTGAACGTCTCCGGTCTTGAAGCTGCGCAGCTTGCCAGCGACGTGGGCCTTCATGGCGTCGTTGATCTTGGCGCGTGGTTGTCGTGGCT
>JBDSME010000688.1:0-2874 GCA_039916065.1 Polyangia bacterium | reverse complement strand
CCACGTTGGTGGCGGAGTTGGCGTTGTAGAACCGCACCACGTAGGTGCCAACGTGCAAATTGACGAAGCTGTACTCGCCCCGATCGTCCGTGAGCGCGGCGTCTTCACCCTGGTCGCCCTGCAGGATAACGGTCATGCCCGACAGCGGCTGCCCGGTAGACATGTCAGTGACCCGCCCCATGATCCTTCCCGTGGTCTCCTGCGCGGTGGCGACGGCCGAGGTGAAGAGCAGCGCCAGGAAGGAGAAGACGGACACCACGGTGACCAGGAGGGCCGTGTGGGGCAACCCACGCCGAGCGGGGGACTTGGTGCCAGGGAGCTCGCGAGGCGCGCAGATCATGGACGTCCTTTCAGACCGGTTGTTCCCCACCGAATGAGCCGCCACCAATTCGAGATCGTCTAGCGCAAGAGGGATCGTCACGACCGTCACGGGCGTCACGGGGGACGTGCTTGTCGCTCCGTTCATTGCGCCACCGTGAAGCTTGCGGTGGCCGGCGCCGCCAGGGCGACGCCAAAGTTGTCCATGGCGGTGGTCCCGATGGTCACCCTCACCGCCGCCCCCGCCGGCCACCCGCTGTTCGGCGGCGATACCGTCCAGACGGCCGAGTTCATGGGATCCCGCGCGGTGAGCGGGCGGAAGTCCGAAACGGGCGCGCCCGCCACCGTGACCACCGCCTGGATGGCGTCCATGGTGATGGGCGCCGTGTAGTTGTTGAAGGTCAGATGCAGGACGAAGTCGGCCGCGACCGGCGGACTCTGTCCGGGGGGTACGGCGCCGTCGACCCCCGCGGCCACGGGTTGGGGCTCGTCAGTGGTCACCTGCAACGGGTCGGTTTGAAACGTCAGGGGATAGGGCACCCCGACATCGGACACGAAGGAGTGGAGCTGGTCGTGTGAGCGCACCTTCTCCGCGTTCAACTTGACCGTGACCGTGGATCCCGACGGCATTCCCGACGTGGGCGTGATGGTGAGGCTTGGCCCAACATTGAAGGGCAATCCGAACGCCGCCGGGATGAAGGTCAACTTCTGGTGTCCGTTGGGAATATATAAGGACGTCGATTCGATGGCGCCGCCGGTCCATTTCACGTCGGCGACCCCCTCCTTCGCCGTGAGCCCGCCGTCGGAATCCACCACCTCGACGCCGGTGGGATCGAGGATGCGGTCGAACAGCGCGAAGAAGTGCGAAAGAGGCGGCACCGACTGCGGGCCCGCCTCGGTGACCAGCTCGGCAACCTGTCCAGCCGGCGTCACCACCGAAAATGCCACCAGAGCAGGAGCACCGGGCGTGACACGATTGGTGGGTTCGCAACCAACCACCCCCGCAAGAAGCGTCAGGGCCGGCAGCGTAAAGATCGAACCTGTCATCAGGTTCCGGGACAACCGTTTCATTCGGTAGCTCCTTACGAGGAAAGGCGGGGTTGGGCGAGCGACTGGCACTCTCGTGGTCGCGGATCGTACACGCAAGCAACGCGCAACGTAAATTTTCGCGCATGCCAGCGCGCATGCCAGGTAGGTAGGTAGGCGACCGGCGGCCCTGTCGCTCAATGTGCGCGCATGCGGCGCAGGTCAGCGTCAGTCCTTGGTGACGATGCCCAATGTCTTGGCGCCGGCGCCCTTGCAGATGTCCATCAGGCGCACTGCCTGACCGTAGTTGGCGGCATCATCCACGTCGAAAAATACGACCTTCTTGCGGTCGTGAAGCATGCGCTCCCCCACCCGGCCGGCCAGGGCCTCGGGGGCCACCGGTTCGCCACTCAGTGACAGGTTACCGGCGGCATCCAACCGCACCACGATGGGCAAGGTGCCGGGTGGCGGCGCCGTCTCCTCGGTCGCCTTGCGTGGCACCGCCGCCGCGATCTCCTTCAACATCACGGGCGTCAGCACCATGAAAATGATCAACAAAACCAGGACGATGTCGATCAACGGCGTCACGTTGATGTCTGACGACGACGCCCCCCGTTTGCCGCCTCCCGCGCCGAAGCTCATCGAGGCACCGCCGGCGCCGCTGCTTTGCTGGATTCCTCGGTGCCCAGCTGAATCTGCTCGATGCCGGCGCGGTGCAATGCCTCCATCACCCGGCGCGCCTGTCCATAGCCGATGCGCGCGTCCCCCTTCAGGAAGATGCCCTTGTCAGGATGGCGGCGCCGCTCGGAACCAACGGTCTGGCCCAGGCGTTCGAGGGGCACCTCGGTGTCGCCCACGTAGATCTGCCCGCGGTGGGTCACTGCCACCACCACGTCACGGTTGTCGTCGGTGCGCTTGTCATGGTGCTCGGTGACCGGCAGATCGACGTTCACCCCTTTGCTGAGCATGGGGGTGACCACCATGAAGATGATCAGCAGCACCAGAACGACGTCGACCAGAGGGGTGACGTTGATGTCCGCGTTGATGACCCCCCGGGCGCGCTTCAAGGGGCGCGCGCGCTTTCCGTGGCGTCGGGCGGTCACGATCATGGGCGTGCGGCTGCGTGTTGTGTGGCGCCGCTGCCAACACCCACTCTGGTGTCCTTGATGATGCTGTCCACCAGTTCGGAGGCAGTCTCATCCATGTCCACGATCAGATCGTCCACGCGCGCGGTGAAGTAGTTGTAAAACCAGACCGCGATGATGGCGACGCCCAATCCGACGGCGGTGGTCACCAGCGCCTCCGCGATTCCGGCGGAGACGGTGCCGATGCCGCCGCCGCCCTTGGCCGGATCGGCCAGCTTCTGAAAGGCGGTGATGATGCCGCCGACAGTGCCAAACAAACCCACGAAGGGCGCCGAAGACGACACCGTGGCCAGCACCGGCAATCCGCGGCGCAGGTTGGCCAGCTCCCGATCCTTGGTGCGCTCCATGGCCCGCACCGCCCCGTCCACGACATCGTAATCGCGGT
>JBDSME010000687.1:0-2894 GCA_039916065.1 Polyangia bacterium | reverse complement strand
CCACGTTGGTGGCGGAGTTGGCGTTGTAGAACCGCACCACGTAGGTGCCAACGTGCAAATTGACGAAGCTGTACTCGCCCCGATCGTCCGTGAGCGCGGCGTCTTCACCCTGGTCGCCCTGCAGGATCACGGTCATCCCCGACAGCGGCTGTCCGGTAGACATGTCAGTGACCCGCCCCATGATCTTTCCCGTGGTCTCCTGCGCGGTGGCGACGGCCGAGTTGAAGAGCAGCGCCAGGAAGGAGAAGACGGACACCACGGTGACCAGGAGGGCCGTGTGGGGCAGCCCACGCCGACCGGGGGACTTGGTGCCGGGGAGCTCGCGAGGCGCGCAGATCATGGACGTCCTTTCAGACCAGTTGTTCCCCACCGAATGAGCCGCCACCAATTCGAGATCGTCTAGCGCAAGAGGGATCGTCACGACCGCCTCGGGCGTCACGGGGGACGTGCTTGTCGCTCCGTTCATTGCGCCACCGTGAAGCTTGCGGTGGCCGGCGCCGCCAGGGCGACGCGAAAGTTGTCCATGGCGGTGGTACCGATGGTCACCATAACCGCCGCCCCCGCCGGCCACCCGCTGTTCGGCGGCGATACCATCCAGACGGCCGGGTTCATGGGATCCTGCGCGGTTAGCGGGCGGAAGCCCGGAACGGGCACGCCCGCCACCGTGACCACCGCCTGAATGGCGTCCATGGTGATGGGCGCCGTGTGGTTGTTGAAGGTCACGTGCAAGACGAAGTCGGCCGTGACCGGCGGACTCTGTCCGGGGGGTACGGGGCCGACGACCCCCTTGGCCACGGGTTGGGGCTCGTCAGTGGTCACCTGCAACGGTTCGGTTTGAAACGTCAGGGGATAGGGCACCCCGACATCGGGCACGAAGGAGTGGAGCTGGTCGTGTGAGCGCACCTTCTCCGCGTTCAACTTGACCGTGACCGTGGCTCCCGACGGTAATCCCGACGCGGGCGTGATGGTGAGGCTTGGCCCGACATTGAAGGGTAATCCGAACGCCGCCGGGATGAAGGTCAACTTGTGGTGTCCGTTGGGGATATAAAAGGACGTGGATTCGATGGCGCCGCCGGTCCATCTCACGTCGGCGACCCCCTCCTTGGCCGTGAGCCCGCCGTCGGAATCCACCACCTCGACGCCGGTGGGATCGAGGATGCGGTCGAACAGCGCGAAGAAGTGCGAAAGAGGCGGCACCGACTGCGGGCCCGCCTCGGTGACCAGCTCGGCAGCCTCTCCCGCTGGCGTCACCACCGAAAATGCCACCAGAGCAGGAGCACCGGGCGTGACACGATTGGTGGGATCGCAACCAATCACCCCCGCAAGAAGCGTCAGGGCCGGCAGCGTAAAGATCGAACCTGTCATCAGGTTCCGGGACAACCGTTTCATTCGGTAGCTCCTTACGAGGAAAGGCGTGTTTGGGCGAGCGACTGGCACTCTCGTGGTCGCGGATCGTACACGCAAGCAACGCGCAACGTAAATTTTCGCGCGCATGCCAGCGCGCATGCCCAGGTGGGTAGGTAGGTAGGTAGGCGACCGGCGTCCCTGTCGCTCAATGTGCGCGCATGCGGCGCAGGTCAGCGTCAGTCCTTGGTGACGATGCCCAGGGTCTTGGCGCCGGCGCCCTTGCAGATGTCCATCAGGCGCACCGCCTGACCGTAGTTGGCGGCATCATCCACGTCGAAAAATACGACCTTCTTGCGGTCGTGAAGCAGGCGCTCCCCCACCCGGCTGGCCAGGGACTCGGGAGCCAGCGGCTCGCCACCCAGTGACAGGTGACCGTCGGCATCCAACCGCACCACGATGGGCAAGGTGCCGGGGGGCGGCGCCGTCTCCTCGGTCGCCTTGCGTGGTACCGCCGCCGCGATCTCCTTCAACATCACGGGCGTCAGCACCATGAAAATGATCAACAAAACCAGGACGATGTCGATCAACGGCGTCACGTTGATGTCCGACGACGACGCCCCCCGTTTGCCGCCTCCCGCGCCGAAGCTCATCGAGGCACCGCCGGCGCCGCCGGCGCCGCTGCTTTGCTGGATTCCTCGGTGCCCAGCTGAATCTGCTCGATGCCGGCGCGGTGCAAGGCCTCCATCACCCGGCGCGCCTGTCCATAGTCGATGCGCGCGTCCCCCTTGAGGAAGATGCCCTTGTCCGGATGGTGGCGCCGCTCGGAACCAACGGTCTCGCCCAGACGGTCGAGGGGCACCTCGGTGTCGCCCACATAGATCTGCCCGCGGTGGGTCACTGCCACCACCACGTCACGGTTGTCGTCGGTGCGCTTGTCATGGTGCTCGGTGACCGGCAGATCAACGTTCACCCCTTTGCTGAGCATGGGGGTGACCACCATGAAGATGATCAGCAGCACCAGCACCACGTCGACCAGAGGGGTGACGTTGATGTCCGCCTTGATCACCCCCCGGGCGCGCTTCAAGGGGCGCGCGCGCTTTCCGTGGCGTCTGGAGGTCACGATCATGGGCGTGCGGCTGCGTGTTGTGTCGCGCCGCCGCCGACACCCACTCTGGTGTCCTTGATGATGCTGTCCACCAGCTCGGAGGCGGTCTCATCCATGTCCACGATCAGGTCGTCCACACGCGCGGTGAAGTAGTTGTAAAACCAGACCGCGATGATGGCGACGCCCAGGCCGACGGCCGTGGTCACCAGCGCCTCCGCGATTCCGGCGGAGACGGTGCCGATGCCGCCGCCACCCTTGGCCGGATCGGCCAGCTTCTGAAAGGCTGTGATGATGCCGCCGACGGTGCCAAACAAGCCCACGAAGGGCGCCGAAGACGACACCGTGGCCAGCACCGGCAATCCGCGGCGCAGGTTGGCCAGCTCCCGATCCTTGGTGCGCTCCATGGCCCGCACCGCCCCGTCCACGACATCGTAATCGCGGT
>JBDSME010000686.1:0-2911 GCA_039916065.1 Polyangia bacterium | reverse complement strand
TGAGCGTCATCTCCGATGATGACGTTGACGCCACCATCTTGCTGGGCGACATCAATGAGTGGTGGCTGTGGGGCCGACCGCTGCGCTGGCTGCACCGGCGCTTCGGGTTCAGCCCGGCGGTGCGCACTTTCCCCGCGCGCCTCCCGCTGTTGGCCCTGGACCGCATCTGGGTACATCCGCATCAGTCGCTGACCACTGTGACCCGGGTGAATACCCCCGGCGCGCGCCGCGCATCGGATCACCTGCCGCTGCTGGCGACCCTGCATCTGGCGCGTACCGCACCCGGGCGGCGATGACCGCCATGCCCGTCCGCACCAAGCGCTGGAACGATCCACCGGAACCTGAAGACGGGTTCCGCCTGCTGGTTTGCCGCATCCGACCGCGCGGCGTGGCCAGGGCCAAGGAGAGGTGGGACGAATGGTGGGCGGACCTTGGTCCCAGCCGCGCCTTGCTGGATGACTTCCACGGCAAGGGGACCGCTCCCCTGCCCTGGTCCGGATACGTCACACACTATCTGGAGGAGATGCGCGGGCCGGGCCAGGTGTGGCGTATCCGCGATCTGGGAAGGCGGGTGGCCGCCGGTGAAACCATCACCTTGCTCTGCTCGTCAGCCTGTGTCGATCCCGCCCGGTGTCATCGCACGTTGCTGGCACGGCTCGTCACGGAAGCGGCGGGCGCGGCGGCGCGCTCCGGGGCCTACAACCTCAGGCCGCGGCCTGCTCCATGAAGGATTCGCCCAGGGAGGCGCGCAGCCGCTTGGTCGCCTCACCGTGGAGCTGACAGACGCGAGACTCCGTCACCCCGAGCACGTGGCCGATCTCCTTGAGATTGAGATCCTCGCAGTAGTACAGCGCCAGGACCTGCTGCATCTTCTCGGGCAACCTCTCGATGTGGTCGACCATCTGACCGAAGAACTCGCGTCGCTGGGCGGCCTGACAGGGATCGTCGACGCTCAGGTCGGCGGTCTGCTCCAGGAAGGCTGGGCCCGCGTCATCGAATCCCACCACCGACCACCCCGACAGCTTGGCCCGGCGCGCTTGAACCTGTTCGAGCGAGATCCCCAGGTGGGCGGCCACCTCGCTTTCGTTCGGCTCGCGGCGCAGCTGATTCACCAGCTCGGCGCTGGCCCGCTTCAGCTCGGTGGACACGCGGCGCATGTCGCGGGAGAGCGAGTCGCGCGAGCGCAGTCCGTCCAGCATGGCGCCCCGGATGCGAAACTCGGCGAAGGCCTCGAACTTTTCACCGCGGCTGGGATCGAATCGATCGGCCGCCTCCAGGAGGCCCAGCATGCCCATGGCGACGAGATCATCCAGCTCCACGTGCGCGGGGAGCTTGCGCAGCAGCCTCCGCGCCACCTTTCCCACCAGCGCGTGATGCTGGGTGGCGAACTCGTTGCGGCGCGCGATGGCGGCCGAGAGAGTCGCGGAGGATTTCGTCGTGGGGGCCTGCTTCGCCACCTGCTTGGTGATGCGTTTCGAGGCCTGCTTCACTGTCGTCGCGGCAACCGTGGTGTTCATGACGAACCTGTTCAGCAGGGCTCGTGCCACCTTCCTGACGCCGTGAAAACCGCGCCAACGCGCGGGCGCAGCCGCCTGCTGGTGCCGCGGCCGTCATTCGCCTGACGGTATCGTCAAGCGGGGGACCGCCAAGGGATTGACGCTCGTGGCAACACCGTCAACGCGCCAGCGTAGGTGAACCTGCCCTCACACTAACCCTCTCCCACAAGTGGGAGAGGGGACCGGAGGCGGAAGGCAGCGAAGATCGTGCAGCAGACAGCGGCAGGAACGTTGGGGTACCGATTGCGGGGAAGTGCCAGCACCCAAGCCAACCGTTTGCCCTCTCCCACTTGTGGGAGAGGGTAAGGGTGAGGGCGAGGGTCCGCGGTTTGGCTCAGGTGGACTTGGCGACCAGGTCGGTCGCCCACTTCTGGAGCTTCATGGCGTCGGCGTGGAACTTGCGGATGCCCTCGGAGAGCTTCTCCACCGCCATGGCGTCCTCGTTTTGCATGAAGCGGTAGGTCTTCTCGTCCAGGTGCAGGCGCGTCCCTTCGCTCGCCTTCGCGGTCTCCACGGACAGGCGGCGCGGCAGCTCGCCGGGGCACTTGGCCAGGTCCGCCAGGATCTCGGGACTGATGGTCAGCAAGTCACAGCCGGCCAGCAACATCACCTGTTCCGCCTTGCGAAAACTCGCACCCATAACTTGAGTTTTGTAGTCGAACTTCTTGTAATAATTATAAATTTTGGTAACCGAAGCAACGCCAGGATCTTTCTCGGCTGGGATGTCCTTGCCCCCCTGCTCCTTGACGTAATAGTCGTAGATCCGACCCACGAAGGGGGACACCAGGGTCACCTTGGCCTCTGCGCAGGCGACCGCCTGGGCGAACGAGAACAGCAGGGTCATGTTGCAGTGGATGCCTTCCTTCTCCAGCTGTTCGGCCGCCCGGATGCCCTCCCAGGTGGTTCCCACTTTGATGAGCACACGGTCCCGTTCCACTCCCGCCTTCTGGTACTGGGCGATGAACCCGCGGGCTTTGTCCAGGGTTCCTTCGGTGTCGAACGAGTAGCTGGCGGCGACCTCGGTCGAGACGCGCCCCGGAATCAGCTTCAAGATCTCGCAACCGAAGTTCACCGCCAGCCGGTCGGCGAACGCCGCACCCCGACCCTGCGCATCCCCAGGTTGACCGGCCACGTACTTCACCGCTTCGTCGACCAGGGCGCGGTACTGCGGCTGCTGGGCCACCTTGAGCAACAACGATGGATTGGTGGTCGCGTCCTGCGGCTTGTGGTGGGCAATCGCTTCCAGATCTCCAGTGTCCGCCACGACCACGGTCTGCTTCTTCAGGGACTCGAGCATTGTCATCTGGAACTCCTCTGCCGCTTTGGTGTCATCCAAGCTTACCCCACCCACAGGA
>JBDSME010000685.1:0-5242 GCA_039916065.1 Polyangia bacterium | reverse complement strand
CGCGCCACCGCCGCGCCGCCGGTCCCGATCCACAAATCGACGGAGTCGAGGCCGGCGTCGGCCATGGCCGCGCGCAAGTTCTGCAGCGGAGCCCCGTAGTCCACGCCGTCAATCACGATGGGTGCCTCCAGGTCGCCCGCACTGGCTGAGTTCTGAAAGAACCAGCTGAACGGTCCGTCGCTACCCTGGACGGTAAAAAGATAGCCCCGCCCACCGCCTCCATTTGGGAAATCTTCGGACACACCGCCGTGCAGTCCGCCCGTCGCGGGATCAGGGATTGGCACCGCGTTGAGCTCGATGGGGTTGTGCTGCTCCGGGTTGCTGGTGGCGTCCCCGCTGTGATTCCAGCGCACCACGCGCATGGTCACCCCTTCGGCCAACGTGAACCGCTCGCCCCCGACGACCACCCGGCAATGATCGGAGGCGATCTGCTGAGCGATCGCCTGGAAGCAGGTGGTCTTCGATCCGATGATCCGCGCGCCCGTCAGCGCCGACCAGGTGGCCGTATCGAACGAGTGGTCGAAGTGGCTATGGCCGGTGAGCAGAAGATTCACCTTCAGTGGTCCTCCCAGCACGTCGAGCACGCGACGAACGGCGGCGACGTCGGGCAGGTTCGGTGTGTGAGTGAACGCCAACCCTCCGCGTCCGCCAAAGAAGTTACTCATCGGGATCCGCGTGATGTAGCCGTCCGTCATGATGTTGAGCGGCCCCAGCTCGTAATACACATTCGAGATCGACAGCCAGGTGATGTCCACGTGAGACATCCCGCCGCCGGTCTCGCCACCGTCGGGGCCGTCACCGTCGGCGGCGCTGGCGTCGGCGACCGACGCATCCGCAACGTCAGCATCCGCAACGCCCGCATCGGCAACGCCACCGTCCAGTATCCCGCACGGCCCCGCGTGCACTTTGGCGGGGTCGGTCGGACAGACGTCGACACAGTCGGCGGCACCATCACCGTCGCTGTCGATGTCCGGCACCCCGCATCCGCAGACCCCTTTTGCGATCTTGAGAACGTCGCGTGGACAGGCGTCCACGCAGTCCGGTACCCCATCTCCATCATTTTCCGCGTCTTCGACCCCGCAGCCGCACACACCCGTCTCGACCTTGCCTCGATCGGTGGGGCACGCGTCATGACAGTCCGGCGTCCCGTCGCCGTCGGAATCGATGTCCGAGACGCCGCAACCACACTGCCCGGGCGTCGTCTTGGCGACATCCGTGGGGCAGCCATCCGTCGCATCACATTCGCGGTCGCCGTCCTGGTCCAGAAGTGGCGGCTGAATGCAGATCCCCGTCTTGTCGTCGCACTGGGCGGCGCCCTGGCAGAGGGCGGCGGGCGCGCACGTAACATTCAGACACTCGCACGCGTCACCAGTTCCGTCACCGTCGGTGTCCACCTGGGTCGGTCGCACCGGGGATAGGCAGTCGACCTCCTGCGGGTCGCACGCGCTGCGATCCGGGTTGCAGCGCGGCGGCAGGCGCATGACCGGGGGCGCCTGGGGAGGCGTCGATGATCCGGTGGCGTTCGGGACCGTCACGCAATTGTCCACCCAGTCGAACACCCCATCGTTGTCCCTGTCGACCGCGCCTTGTTCGATTCTGAATCGAATGGGGAGGATGTCGCCGTATCGCACTCCGACGAAGTGAGCGTTGTCGATACCACGCAAGTCGGACTGCCTGATCACGACGCGCACGTCGGCGAGACCGAGCTCGCGGTCGCCCACCAGGACGCGGATTCGGTAGCTGCTTCGTGGTGAGAGCGGATAGCGGCCCGTCTGCCAGCGCACGACGTAGTGCTCGCGCGCCAGATTGCGACGCACCTTCTCCGCCGTCAGCGGCGTCAGAGTGGTGACGGAAGACAGTGTGGTCCCGGTGGCGGGATCGATGCGATCGATGCGGACAGACGGCGCCAGACGCGACTCGAACGCGCCGCTGAATGCGGAGGGCTGAACGGGAACCACCGGGGGAAGAAAGAAGAAGCCGACCGGTCCGCCACCGTGCTGCTGGTCCGCGATGAGGGCGCTCGAATGGCGGGCCAGGGGAGCAGGAGCAGGATTGCCATCGGCGCAACCGACGGCGGCAACGCCGAATGCACCAAGGACGACACCCAACCAAGATCGTGGTCTGCCCATTTGCCCCCCCCCATCGCCAAGAAAGTGCTGGGACAGGAAACGGCGAGCGTCCCTCTGTCCGACATCAGTCACGCAACCCGTACCCTGAACCGCTCAGCCCTGTCAAGGAGGGACAGGGCATTGGACGAAAACGGATATGTCGAGCGGTCGTTTGCGTCCGCGCGGGCTCAATTTATCGGAGGGCGGTCACGACAGTATGGCAGCGCGAAGGCCGCGACCAGCAGCGCTATCGCACAGCCGCGGTCTTCCGGAAGACCAGCGAGAAGTTGTTCGCCGGCATCGGGGCCACCTCGGGGAGGCCGAACCCGGCGGCGATGGCCAGGCGTTCGACATCGTCCAGATCGCGTACGCCCCAGCGTGGATCCTCGGCGCGCAGGCGGTCGTCAAAACGCTGGTTGCTCTCGGCGGTGTGCTGGCCGCCGCGCTTGAACGGGCCGTAGAGATAAAGGATGCCGCCAGGCGGCAGCAAGCGCGCGGCGCCTTGAAACAATGCCTCCGCCACCGACCAGGGCGCGATGTGCAGCATGTTGATATTGAGGACTGCGTCTGCCGCGGCGATGGGCCACGGGGGCCGCTCCACATCCAGCACCACGGCAGGGGCGATGTTGTCGGCGCCGGCGGCAGCGCTCCAGGCGCGAATGCTCTCCATGTGCGCGGGGACGATGTCCGACGGCTGCCAGCGGAGGTCAGGGAACGCGCGCGCGAAGAAGGCGGCGTGCTGGCCGGTTCCGCTGGCGATCTCCAGCACCAGCCCCGCGGGCGGCAAGACGCGGTGTAGCACCTGGCGGATCGGTTCGCGGTTGCGCTCCGTGGCGGCGGCGTGAAGGCCCCCCGCGGGGACGGGCTGTGGATCGAAGAAAGGCATGGCGATCAGGTGCGGGGGCGACCCAAGTAGTCACCGACGGTGCGCAGCGCAGCCAGGCTGGCCACATCGTGCTCCAGCAGCGGGACCTCCCAGACAGGAATACCTGGCGCCGCCGTCTGCAACCGGCCCAGCTCGCGGCGCTCACCGCTGACCAGTTGCTGAAACTCCAGGGCGGTGCGGGCCAGCCGCTCTGCCGCGATCTCCAGATCCGCCGCCAGGATCCCCGCCATTTCCGGCCGCGCGCGCAGGTGGCTGACCAGCTCGTCAACGTCCACCAACCCCGGTCGCGCGTGAATGCGGTTCGCGACGAACGCCGCCAGGGGGACGCCCGCCGCGCGCAACCGTCCCTCGAAATACAGCGCCTCGTCCACCGCGGCAACCTCCGGCGCCAGCACCAGGAGAAAAGCGACGTCCGGCTGCCGCAGCAGGTGCCCCACCTTGCGCGCGCGCTCCAGGAATCCCCCCAGCACCAGCTGAAAATCAGTGAGGAACGCAGCGATGTCTTCCAGAAACCGACTTCCCACGAACTTCGCCAGCCGCCCCAGAACGATGGCTCCTCCGGCGCGAATCCGCTGCAATGAGAATCGTGTGCCCTCCGCCGGCTTGACGAACCACTTGATGGCCGGGCTGGAGATGGCCTCCTCGATACGGCGGGGCGCCTCCAGAAAATCCAGGGCGTTGGCCGTGGGCGGGGTATCGAGCACCACCAGCTCGAACAGGTCGCGCTGGACGATGTCGTAGAGCGCCAGCGTCGCCGCGTACTCCTGCGACCCGGTCAAGGTGGTGGTGATCTGGCGGTAGATGGGGTTCTGGAAGATGCGCCGGCGCATCTGCGGCTCGGCGACCTCGGTCTCGACCAGATGGGCGAACGCCTTCTCCGTATCCAACCGCGCCACGTGCAACAGCCCCGGGGCAATTCCCAGCGCCTCGCTGACGGCGGTGGGGACCAGCGCCGGTTCCGAGGAGAGCGGAACGCCCAGGGCATCGGCCAGGCGGGGCGCCGGGTCGATGGTGCACACGAGGGTCTTGCGCCCCGCTCGGGCCGCCAGGGCGGCAAACGCAGCCGCGGTGGTGGTCTTGCCCACGCCGCCCGGGCCGACACAGACGACGATTCGCTTGTCGGTGGCCAGCGAGGTGATCAGGGGCTTGGGCACGGCGTACAGGCTAACCGATACGGACGAGCAGGGCCGTGATGTTGTCCGGGCCGCCAGCGTCATTGGCGGCGTCGATCAGCAATTGACAGGCGGCCTCCAGGTCATCGGTGCTGCGCATGATGTGGGCGATGGCGGCGTCGTGGACGGTGGCCCACAATCCGTCCGAGCACAGGAGGTAGCAATCGCCGCGTTGAAATTGCTTGATGGTCACCGTGGGTTCGACCTCTGGCTTGCTGCCCAGCGCCTTGGTGACCACGTTGCGGTGAGAAAACGAGGCGATCTCCGTCTCGGCCATATCCGGTCGAGCCGCCATCATCTCGGCCAGGATCGAGTGATCGGTGGTGAGCCGACGCAGTTCCCCCTGGCGCAGGCGGTACGCACGCGCGTCGCCGGCATGGGCGATGGAGAGCTGGCTGTCACCCACGGCCAGCGCGATGATGGTGCACGCCATCTTGGGGCGCGCGCCGTCCGCGGCGGCCGCAACCCGAATCTTGGCGTTGGCGACCTTCATGCCCACCGTGAGCAGGTTCGCTCCCAGCGACTGCTGGCGATCCACCGGGTAGGGCCAGGGCTGCCGCGGATCGTCGTGAAACTTCGGAAAAAAAGCGGCCAGTTCGTCCACCGCCATCTGGCTGGCGACCGCGCCGCCGCCGTGGCCACCCATGCCGTCCGCCACCACGAACAACCGATCCCGCACGAAGGTGCCGAAGGCATCCTCGTTGTCTTGCCGCTTGCGGCCCGCGTGCGAGATCGCGTGCGCGTACAGCCGCGGCGGTGGGGTGGTCACGGGCGGGACAGGGAGGTCGGCCATGATGAACCTCGACCACTCAAGATCGCGCACAAGCGGCACCGGGATCAACTGGAAACGCTTTCGCCGACGTCCCCTGCACTAAGTGCCCCGCCACATTGGTTTCGATCGGTTGCGGAGGAACCGTTGAGGAACCGACGTGCGCCATATTGAAGCTGGTTGTCCTCGCCCCGCGCAGCGGCTCAAGATCCTACACATCTATGAGCGCGGCTTTTCCTAAATCGTTGCGATCACTTGCGTCCGATGAACCCTCTCCCGTTGCGGGAGAGGGACTGGGTGAGGGCAA
>JBDSME010000684.1:0-2818 GCA_039916065.1 Polyangia bacterium | reverse complement strand
AACTCCAGGTGCTCGTCGTAATTGGCGCTGACAACGCTGAAAGCGCGCAACAGCGGGCGCCCCTCCACCTCGAGGCCGATCATGACGAAATGGCCGTTGCGAAATCGCAGGCTGGGATCGCGGGTGGTGGTGAAGCTGAACAACGACTCATTCCAGTGCCGTACGTCCAAGACCCGTTCCTGAATCAAGTTACTCATGGTTGCTTTCTCCAGTGCCGCCCAGCAGTGAGCGGATACGGCACAAATATAGGCCAACTTGAGACATCGGTAAAACGGGATATTCAGATATCATTAATCGCCTATTCCGATAAGGCGCGCTACAGTCGGGTATGCGTTACACGTTGCGCCAAGTGGAGGTCTTCCTGGGCGTGGCGCGCACCGAGAGCGTCAGCCAGGCCGCCAAGGCGCTGGCGATGTCCCAGTCCGCCACCAGCGGCTCGCTGGCCGACCTGGAGCGGCAGTTCGGCGTCCAGCTCTTCGATCGGGTCGGCAAGCGACTGCAGCTCAACGAGCTGGGGCGCTCATTGCGCGCGCGCGCCGAGGCTTTGCTGTCCCAGGCACGCGAGGTGGAGCGCGCCCTGGAGATGCACAAGGAGGAGGTCGGGACGCTGCGCATCGGGGCCACATTGACCATTGGCAACTATCTGGCCGTGCCGCTGATGGCCCGCTTCATGCGCGATCACCCCGGCGCTTCGCTGACCCTCGCGGTCGCCAACACCGAGGAGATCGCACGTCAGGTGGAGAACTTCGAAATCGACATCGGTCTGGTGGAAGGCGAGGTCGAGCATCCCGACCTGCAGATCACGCCCTGGCGGGACGACGAACTGGTGGTGTTCTGCGCGCCCGAACATCCGCTGGCGCGCAAGCGGACGCTGACCGACCACGACCTGCAAGAGGCGACATGGATCGTGCGCGAGCGCGGCTCCGGCACCAGACAGGCCTTCGATCGGGCCATGCGCGGGTTGCTGTCAGACCTGCACATCGCTCTAGCGTTGCAGCACACCGAGGCCATCAAGGGGGCCGTCCAGGCGGGACTGGGCCTGGGGTGCATCTCCCGCATCGCCCTGGAGGATGCCTTCAAGCAGGGGGTCCTCCGCCCCTGCCGGGTGCCGCAAAGGGATTTTCGCCGGCAGTTCTTCTTCCTGCTTCACAAACAAAAGTACCGGAGCCCGGGCGTCGAACATTGGCTGGACCTGTGCCGCGGCGAAGCGCGGCGGCCCCCGGGGAGCCTGTCCCCGTGAATGGGCAGGCCGCACCCGGTGACATTTCAGGCTGTTTGCGATCCGCCGATGAGCAGGAGGTGCTGCCCGGAAACCCAGCAATCCTGCTTGGCCTGTCGGGGCTGCTCGGCTTCCTGGCCCTGGTCTGCAGGCGACCGAGGGCCGCCGGTGCTCTATTGGTGCTGATCGCCGCCGCCCTCTTCGGAACGGCGGTGGGAGCCCGTGCCGCCAGCGCCGAGCTGCTCCGCTCTCCCCTGCCCCCGGGCCTCCGCTTCGTGTTGATGGCCAGCTTCGGCACGTTCGCGTTTCACCGCTCCTGGTCCTGGCTCCGACAGAAGATGACGACGCCGCCGCTCCCCTGAGCGGACGGCCGGCTACTTCAAGAAGTCGCCGATCGATGTCGCGGGCGTGGTCCCGGCCTTCAGAGCGTCTGCCACCAACTTCGATATGGCGGTGGCGCCCGCGACGCCGAAGTGGGCGATCTCGCTCCTGGATGAAAACAACGCTGGAGCGTCCACGGTCGCGTAATACTTGATCGCCAGTGTCGTCAAATCGACGAATGCGACCTTCTCTGCTGCTGCCAGCTCCCGTGCCTGCTGATCCAGTCCATTGAAGCCGGGTTCCGCGACGGTGGTCGCTTTGTTGTGGTCGTCCAGATACGCCCTTCGCGCCACGGGAGAGAACAGGATGGGCGTGGCCATGGCGTTGCGCGCATCGGTAATGTATTTCAACAGATTGGCTTTGTAGCTGGCGACGGCGGCGGTCAACTTCATGTCGTTATGGCCGAACTGAATGAACAAGTAGTCGCCTTTCTTGAGCACCCCGCCCCGACTGGAGAATTTTGGGTACAAGCTGCTGGCCGTGTCCCCCGAATCAGCGTAGTTGGCGACCGCCAGGCCAGGCTGCAAATATATCGAGAACTCCTGCGCCCACCCACGCTGTGGACGGTCGCGAGGCGTATCGCATACCGTGGAATCCCCCACCACGAACAGGGTCGGTATGTTCGCGGCGGCAAAACCGAGTCCGTGGAGCGCCGGGGCGTCGCCACTGATCAGGACATCCAGTTGCTTGTCAGGAGCGGTGTAGTCGTCGTGACTCTCGTTGTGCACGTTGACGCTGAAGGTGTGCTGCGAATAGGCGCCTGCCGCCAGCTTCACCGAGGGAACCACGATGCGTCCAAGTTCCGCTTCTATCTCCGAGGTCGAGGCAGCCTGAGCGCTCCCGAGTTCGACGGTGACGTTGTAGTTGCCGTCGGCGGGGACGGAAAAAGTACATTTGATGGGTTTGCTCCCCGTGCATCGCGACATCAAGGCGGGGTCGAGCGGCACGGGAGGTACGAGGCCGCCGCCGCCCCCGCTACCTGCTGAGCCACCACCGCTGGCCCCCCTGCCTCCCGTGGCTGCACTGCCCACACTGCCACTGCCCCCATTGCTGCCGCCCGCACCGCTCCCGGCATTGCCAGCATTGCTGCCGCCGGTTCCCGTTGCAGGTCCGGAGTCGCCGCCCGCGCCGCCAGAAATCGAGCCTCCCGTGTCTCCCGCTGCTGCGCCTCCGGTGCCGCTCGTACCTCCGCTGGCGACAGGCGCCGGCGACCCGCCC
>JBDSME010000683.1:0-5475 GCA_039916065.1 Polyangia bacterium | reverse complement strand
CGGGTGTCTGATCCCGCGGGCGCGCGTCGCCGCCGTCCCCGCGGAGCGGCGGGCCGGGATGGCGGCGCCGCCCATCGACGCGTTGCTGGCGCAAATGAACCTGGATGAGAAGATCGGCCAGATGACGCAGGTCGATCGTACCGCGCTCATCGACGGCAGCGAGATTCACGAGCTGTTCATCGGCTCGGTGCTGAGCGGTGGTGACTCTCTCGCCATCCCGAACACGCCATCGAGCTGGGCCGATGGATATGACCGTTATCAGACGCAGGCTCTGTCCACGCGCCTGGGAATTCCCCTGATTTACGGCATCGACGCGGTCCACGGGGTGGGCGGCGTGAAGGGTGCGGTGGTGTTTCCCCACAACGTGGGGCTCGGTTGCACGCGCAGCCCCGAGCTGGTCGAGGCGGTGGCCCGCGTCACCGCGCGCGAGCTGGCGGGCACGGGTATGGACTGGGCCTTCGCTCCCTGCGTCGCGGTCTCGCGCGACGAGCGCTGGGGACGTGCCTACGAATCATTCGGTGAGACGCCCGAGTTGGCGGAAAGCCTGGGCGCGGCGGCGGTGCGCGGCCTGCAAAACGCCGGCACATCGGCGGGCGCACGTGATGGCACCGCTGTCCTTGCGTGCGCCAAGCACTTCGTGGCGGACGGCGCTACAACGGGCGGCCGTGATCGCGGCGACGCGCGCCTGTCGGAGGAGGAGCTGCGCCGTCTGCACTTGCCGGGCTATGCCGCCGCCATCAAGGCGGGTGTGGCCACGGTGATGGTTTCTTACAGCAGCTGGAACGGACAGCCCATGCACGGCAATCGCCGTCTCATAACCGATGTGCTGAAGGGTGAGCTGGCCTTCGATGGTTTCGTGGTCAGCGACTGGGCGGCCATCGATCGCCTCCCCGGCCCCTACCTCGGCGACATCGAGACCGGGATCAATGCGGGGATCGATATGGTGATGGTGCCCATCCGGTTCCGCGAGTTCATCACCGGACTGAAGCAACTGGTGACGGCGGGGCGCGTGCCCATGACCCGTATCGACGACGCCGTGCGACGGATCCTGCGACAGAAGGCGCGCTTCGGCCTGTGGCAGAGGCCGTTCACCGACCAAACCCTCACCGGCGAGATCGGCTCACCAGCGCACCGGGCGGTGGCGCGAGAGGCGGCGCGGCGGAGCGCCGTGCTCCTGAAGAATGACGGTGCGGTGCTGCCGCTGCGCAAGGACGCGCGCGTCCACCTGTGCGGCAGCAAGGCCGACGACATCGGCATCCAGTGCGGTGGCTGGACGGTCGGGTGGCACGGCCGCCGCGGCGACGTCACCGACGGTACCACCATCCGGCAGGGCATCGCCGCGACGATAGGCGAGGCAAAGCTGGACTATTCGACCGACGCCGCCGGCGCCGACCGCGCCGACGCGATCGTGGTGGTGGTGGGGGAAGAACCTTACGCCGAGGAGAGCGGTGACCGGGCCAAGCTGGCTCTTTCATCCGAGGACGAGACGTTGATCGCCGCCGCCGGGCGCAGCGGAAAGCCGGTGGTGGTTCTACTCATCACCGGGCGCCCCCTGATCCTGGGCCCGGTGCTGGATGCGGCGTCAGCTCTGATGGTGGTGTGGTTGCCGGGCACCGAAGGCGGCGGCGTCGCCGACCTCCTTTTCGGCGTTGCCAGGCCCACCGGCAAGCTCTCCTATTCCTGGCCCGCCAACATGTCCAACATCCCCCTCAACGTAGGCGATCCCCGTTACGCTCCCCTCTTCGAATATGGCTTCGGCCTGACCTACGCCTGATCCGATCGCCTCCCCACATTCCACATGCCACGTCTGGCGAACGTCAGGGAACCGTATCAGGCCCCGCGGTGAAGCTTGCGCTGATCTGATCCGCGGTGCGGGCGACGCCGTAAACGCGAAACTCGGAAAACAATCCCGCGAACCCTGGATCGCCGACGTACTGCGACCGCCCGAGCCAGACGTTGACGTCGTTGAGAGCAGACAGCGAATCGGTGTCGGCGAACGTCGCCTGGCCCGCCAGGACGCCGTTCTTGAATACGGAAATCGTGTGCGCCACACCGTCGACGACCACGGCAAGGTGCTGCGTGGTTCCCGCCGGGAGCGCGCCGTCTGGATCGTCGACGATGGTCTCCCCCGACATGCCGTCCAATGAAAAAGCGCAGCGCAGACCCTGGGAGTGGTTGTTCTCGGGGGTAAGGAACAGGTAGGACAGCCCGTTCCCTTGCCTGCCGTCACCACCGTCGCTGTTGCCGAAGTCGAAAATCCGCTGCCAGGCACCGACGCCCGGATCGCTCCAGGCCACCCAAACCTCGAACGTCGCACTGTTGCCGATGCGCGAAACCAGATGGTCGGGCAACGAGACGTAAGGGCTGTCGGCTCCGCCCATCAGGCTCAGTGTGCCGTCGCCGTTGAGCGCGGTGCCGATGATCATTCCGTGCGCGCCACCGACGGAGTCGCTGATCACGTTACCGGCACCGTTGAAGCTGTATCGGTGCAGCAGGCAGCCTGCGTCGGGACAGCACATCGGAGTGCCCACCTTGCAGCCGCCGCCCCCGCCTGCTCCTCCGCCGCTCGTCGTGCCGCCGCCCCCGCCTGCTGCTCCGCCGCTCGTCGTGCCGCCGACTCCCGCGCCGCCGTCCGAGACGCCAACTCCGCCGCCACCGGCCGATGCGCCGGTTCCGCCGGTCCCCCCATTCCCCGTCGTTCCTCCAACGTCGCCCTTCCCGGCCATCTCCGAGGTCCCCGCGTCGCGATTCGTCACAACCCCCGCAGGGGGACCGCAGTCAACTACGCTGCTCACCAATAAGCCCACGTTCAAGAGACTCAGTGCCCCTGCGCGTCTTGGACGGAGGTTCATTCCGCGGCCAGGGTGCCATCAATATCTGCGTGGAGCAACTCCGGATCGCAGACGCACCCCCGCCTCCCCACGGTCGGCTGGGCGCACCGACCGCTGGTTCGTGAGCAGTTCAAGTCACTTGATCAGGACGACTTCGCCGCGCAGCGCGACGCCACCGACGATGTTTCCGGCGCCGCATTCGAACTGTGTCTCGCTCACGAACTCCTGGTTCTTGTACGTGCTGACGATGTTGACCACGGCGTTGCCCCCGGTCTTGCGGGCGTACTCCTGCAAGCTCTTCACCGCCGAAAGGAACACCCAGTTGCAGCCTTCCTGATCGGTCTTGTTGAAGAAGTTGGTCTTCTTGTTCGCCGTCGTGACGTTCATGCGCTGCGCCGGCGGGGGGTACGCTTGTTTGCCGAAATAGAGTGGCACGCCCGGGTCGAGCTTCGACTTCGCATCCGCGCTGTTCAGCACGACGGCGATCGGCAGGCGCAAGCGGTCGTCGCGCGCATCGGCCACCTTCGCGATGGCCAACGCGCCCAGAATCAATACCAACATCTTCGCTCTCATCACGTCCCTCCGAAAGATTGCGTGGATGCTACCTGAACATTCGCTTGATAATATTCGGTCTTTTCCTCTGCTGCTGCTGCATCGGCGCCACGTCGGGCGGCGGCCAGGCAGGCGGTGGCCAGGCGGGCGCGTCGGCGCGCGGCGGCGGTGATGGCAGTGGGGAAGGCGGCGGCGTCGTCGGCGGCGGCATAAAGGGAGGTTCTGCGACTGCCGCGGGCAGCGCGGAGTCCGCCGCGACCGGGGCGGCCACGGCCAGGGGGCGCGACAAGCGCCGGCTCCTCTTTTTCGACATGGCGGCCGGCGCTGTCGCCGGCGCTGTCGCGACGGCGGCCTGCGCGGCGCCGCCGTCGGGCGCTACCGCCGGCGCGGGCGCCGCGACGGCCGAGCCGGTGACGGCCGTCCGTGATCTCGTCGCAGCCGTCACGCCGACCGGCGCGGGTGAGCCCGAACCGCGGGACAGGAGCACAAACCCAGTGGCGCCCGTCGCCGCCACCACGGCGACACCGACGCCCGCCAGCAGCCAGCGCCGGCTGGGCGACGCTGACGTCCCCGGGCCGGGCGCGATCGACTCGCCAGCAGCGCTCGAAAACGTGGTCACCGACGGGCTGCCGGGGCTGGACGCCATCGTCGGCGCGCGCGCCATCGCCGCCTGGGCTTCGGGCGGAGCCGGTGCGACGGCCGGCTCCCTGCCGCTGGCCGCGCTTTCGAACGCGCGCGAGAACTCGGTCATGGTTGCGAAGCGCCCGATCTGCTCCTTCGAGAGCGCGCGCCTCAGGACGTCCTCAACCTGACGAGGCAGCCCGGGATTCAGGCTCGCCAGCGGCGGCGGCGCCTGGTGTAGCACCTGGTACAGCAGCGCCGCGATGTTATCACCGATGAACGGCGGCCTCCCGGCGACCAGCTCGTAGGCGATGGACGCGAGCGCCCACTGATCGGTCCGGTGGTCGATCTCGTCGATGCGGCCCTCGGCCTGCTCGGGGGCCATGTAGTTCGGCGTCCCCATCACCGCGAGCGCCGCCGTCAGTTTCGTGGCTGCCGCGCGCACCTTGCTGATGCCGAAGTCGACCACCTTCACGAAGTCCGTCTCGCCCTCGACAGAAAGTAGGAAGACGTTCGCCGGCTTGAGATCGCGGTGGACGATCCCCTTCGCGTGCGTCGCCGACAGCGCGGACGCGATCTGCCGGACGATGTGGCTGGCAGCCGCGGCCGACACCCTCCCCACACGCGCGAGGCGCTTCTCCAGATCCTCGCCCTCGAGAAACTCCATCACCAGGTAGGGCTCGCCCGTGGGCGCCTCGCCGAAATCGAAGACCTGGACGATGTGCGGGTGGCCAAGCTGCGACGTCACCTCCGCCTCGCGGCGAAACCGGGCGATCGCCTCGGCGTTCGTGGACAGCTCGCGCGCCATCAGCTTGATCGCGACGCGCCGTTCGAGCCGCAGCTGCACGCCCTCGTAAACCGCCCCCATCCCCCCTTGCCCGATCAGGCTCGTGATCTTGTAGGCACCGCCCAGGACGGTCCCGATCAGCCCGGTGCCAAGCGACTTGGACATGCGCGCCTCCCAGTGTAACCCGTGGCCTCAACTCTCGACTGCGAATGGCGATCGATGTCGCAGGAGGGCCCTGGCCCGCAGCGTCGTCCCATGTTGCCGCGTACGTTACCCAGGTTCCCTTGGACCCTCCAGATCAGGTACATTTGCCCTTCATGAGCACGTCGGCCGGCAGAGGGTCTCTGGTTCTGGTTGCGCTGAGCCTGGCTACGGGGCTCGCCGCTTGCACGGCGCTGGGGCCGATGCCGGCGACGACCGGGGTATCGGCGGTTCCCGCGGGACGGCCCTCGGGCGAGGTTGGATTTGGCCTTGCCCCCGGCTACTACCTGAGTTCGGGGTCCCAGGCGTCCCCGGACGGCGGGGGGCTGACCCAGGGGGCATTGCTGCTGGAACCAGATCGACTCGTTCGACTACCGGGGCTGGTCGTTGGGGCGAGACACATCGGCGATTCCAAGAACGGGGGCTATTTCGAGCCCCTTGCCGGCTATCGTTGTCACCTGGACGGCGCTGAACGCGTCTCGG
>JBDSME010000682.1:0-3628 GCA_039916065.1 Polyangia bacterium | reverse complement strand
TCAGCATCATGATGCTGGCCATGGTGATCGCCGTCGTCGTCATGCTGGTGGGCGCCAACATCATCAGCGACTTCATCACCCGCCACCCGAGCATGAAGGTCCTGGCGCTGTCCTTCCTGATGATGGTGGGCGTCCTGCTGATCGCGGACAGCTTCGGCAAGCACCTCAGCAAGGGGTATGTCTATTTCGCCATGGCCTACGCCCTGGCCGTCGAGGTGATCAACATCCGACGCAGACGCGTCTCGGCGCGCAAGGCGGACGCCCCTTCCTGAGGCGAGCAGTAGTACCGTCCTCCTACTTGGCGCCGGCGTAGACGCTGAATTCCGAGACGCTGACGCGGTCGGCGTAATCGGTCTCGACAATGGTGCGGATCTCGTCCCTGGCGGTCGGAAGGTCGGCCGACAGTAGCGTCAGCCGGAGGTAGCGGGCGGTGGCGGGCGCGGCATCGAGGACCGGCGAGATGTTGTCGGTGTTTTTCGAGCGATCGGCGTACATCTGCCAGGCGGTCGAAGTTTGAGCGGTGGAGATGCTGGCCGCGTCGGCTTGTGTCAAGGATTCGATGCGGTAGCGGTAAGCGCGGGTTGGGTACTCGAAGGTCGTTTCGCACCGGCCGATGGACACGTCCGCGCCCAGATCGATGATCAGGCTACCGGGAAGCATGGTGGGCGCCCACCGGGTTCCGTAGTTGTGGTCGACAGCGTACCGGCCGGCATAGGCGCCGCTCACGGCAGGAAAAGTCTCTGTGATGTTGCCGGAGGTCCCACCCTTGTAGCTGCTCTCGCCTGACGCGAGGACCGTTTTGCCGAACGCCAGATCGGGCGCTGCCGCCGCGCGCTTCTGCGCCGCGAACGACTCGAGAGAGCCGCTCCCCCCGACAATACCCTCCTGTGTTTGAACGGCGGTGGAGACTGTACTGCCGTTGATCACGATGTGATCGACGCAAGTCTGTCGTTTGACGTCCACATAGGGATAATGTTGCCGGTGGTACACGATGTACCAGTCCTCACCGTACTTGAAGACTGAATTGTGCCCCGGGCCCAGCACGTTCTTTCCGTTGTCCCGCTGTAGGATCGTGCCTGATCCATGCGTGAATGGGCCGAGGGGCGACGAGCCGACGGCGTATTGAACGTTGTAGTTCTGGCAGGCGCTGTTCGAATAGGCGAGGAAGTACTGATTGCCATTCTTGAACATGACGGACCCTTCCAGATAGCCCCCGAGCCCGCTCAGCTTTTTGAATTTGTGGGCGTTGCCGTCTGTCATGCGCGCATCAGTGTTGTCGATGGAGGCGGTGCCGTCGGCGGCGAAGGACAGGCGGGCTATGCCACATAAGCCGCCGCCGCCAAACGTCATGTAGACCGTGTCCCCGTCGACGAAGAACTGGGCGTCGAATCCGTCACTGCTGCCCCACATGGAACCCTGTGCGTACAGCGGCCCGGTGCCAGTGGTGGCGTTCTTCCAGGGACCGAGGGGGGAGGTGGCCTGGGCGATGAACGTACCTTGACCACCCGCCGCGTAGATCAGGTAATAAAGCCCGTTGCTCGGGTGCTTCATGACCGAGGGAGCCCAGAGCTGCGACTTCGGCCAGCTCGCCGGAAGCGAGAGGGGATGCCCCTTCCAGCGCACGAAGTCAGTCGACGACCACGCCATAGGCTCCGCGCTGTAGCTGATCCAGACACCGTCCGTGGTGGCAAAAAGGTAGAATGTCTGCGCATCCTGGTCGAAGAAAATTGAAGGGTCGGCAAAGTAGCCCGGCACGAAGGGATTGCCATTCTGCGGCGCGTTCCAGGCCGCCTTCCCGCGAGGCGCCGTCCCGCCGGCGCCCGTCGTGCCTCCCGTACCGGCTCCGCCACTGTTCCCGCCTCCGGCTGGCGCTGTCCCACCGCTGCTGGCGCCGCCGGTGTTAGCCGCCCCTCCTCCTGCCGAACCCCCGCTGCCCACCACGCTCCTTCCTGCGGCGCCACCACCGCCTGGCATGCCGGCTCCGACCCCGCCAGCACCGCCAGAACTCGCGGTGTCTGCGCCGCCCGTCCCGGGACGGCCGCCGCTCGCTGCTCCGCCTGTGGCGGACGAGCCGCCCGTGCCACGCGTGAAGTGGTCGCCGCTGCCGCCTGATGGGCCACAAGCACACAAAGCGACCGTGCCCACGATCCCGACCTTGAACGCCAGGTAGGCGAGATTGGCAAAATGGGAGACAGTTGTGCGGTTGGCGCGGTGAGCCATCGCGTTCACTTTCGCGCGATGCGCTGACACCCGGAGCAGTCTCTCACAGGGCCCACCCATGGAAAGCACAAAAGGACCAAGTCCTGCTTTCCAGCGATACATGAAGTCCGTGGAACGCGGGTATTCATCGTTTGCGGGCGCCCGGATCTGCCGAAACCAAAGTCCGGTCATATCTTGACAGAGCTGAAATACGGAAGCGCCTACATTCGATCCGTGGGCATGACGAGAAAAGGGAAGCTGGTTGTCGTCGGCAACGGGATGGTTGGCCATCGGTTTCTGGAAAAGATGAGGGATGCCGGCGGGACGGACCGCTGGGACGTAACGGTGTTCTGCGAGGAGCCAAGGCTGGCCTATGACCGCGTAAATCTGTCCAAGCTGTTCGCCGATGCGGGGCAGGACGGGCTGTCGCTGGTTGCTGCCGGCGAATACGAACGAGCTGGCTTCCAGGTGCTGGTTGGCGACCGCGCCACCACCATCGATCGCACGACGCGTACCGTGCACTCGGCCCAGGGTCGTCAGCTGCCCTATGACCTTCTCGTGCTCGCAACGGGATCGGTCCCCTTCGTACCGACCGTCGAAGGGGCACACCTGAAAGGCTGCTTCGTCTACCGAACCATCGAGGATCTCGAGGCGATTCGCACCTGGGCGGCGACCACCAACACCGGAGTCGTGGTCGGTGGAGGGCTCCTGGGGCTGGAAGCTGCCAACGCCTTGCGTAATTTGGGACTGGAGACGTACGTCGTGGAGATGGCTCCCCGCCTCATGCCCCTGCAGGTGGATGAGATGGGTGGCGCCATCTTGCGACGGCAAATCGAGAGCCTGGGGGTGGGCGTTCACACGGGCGTGACCACCAAGCGCATCTTCGCCGAACCGAACGAAAACCAGGGTGACGAGAAAGTGGGAGGGTTGCTCTTCGCCGATGGCGGAGAACTGCCCGCCGGAATGGTGGTCTTCTCTGCTGGAATTCGCGCGCGGGACGAGCTGGCGCGGGCCTGCGGCCTGGAGATCGGCAGCCGCGGCGGGGTCGTCGTCGATGAACACTGTCGCACCTCGGACCCGGACATCCTGGCCATCGGGGAATGCGCCTCCTGGTCCGGACGCACCTACGGCCTGGTGGCGCCCGGCTACCGCATGGCGGAGATTGCCGCCCAGCAGGTGTTGGGCGCCGGGGAGGATCGACTCGGCCACTTCGACATGAGCTCCAAGTTGAAGCTCCTCGGGGTGGACGTCGCCAGCTTCGGTGATGCGTTTGGACTGGAGCCGGGCGCGCACACCCTGTCGCTGGTGGACAGCGTCTCCGGCGTTTACAAGAAGCTCGTGGTCAGCTCCGACAAGGAGCGTTTGCTGGGTGGCATTCTGGTCGGCGACGCCTCCGCGTACACGCAGCTTCTGGCGATGGTCCAGAGTC
>JBDSME010000681.1:0-4610 GCA_039916065.1 Polyangia bacterium | reverse complement strand
GCTTGCACCGATGAACACGTCCGCTGCGGGTCCTCCGCAGCAGGCGGGCGCGCTCCAGGACCTGAACGTGCTTCGAGACGGCCTCGAGCGACATGTCGAACGGGGCCGCAAGCTCGGTGATCGTCTGTTCCTGGCGCGCGATGCGGCGCAGGATCTGCCGGCGAACCGGATGGGCGAGGGCAGCGAAGACGTAGTCGAGGTGATCGGATCTAGACTCAACCATTCGGTTGAATGTTTAGCAGGGCGACGAATGAACTGTCAACCAGTTGGTTGATGGTTCCCGTCGTCAGGTCTTTCGCAGAGGCTGGGGCCCTATGCAATCGTCACCGAACGCCCGGAGGGAGCGGGGAAGAAACGTCGCCTCGTGAACCCGGGGCGCCCGGATTCATCCATCCGGCACGTTCTGGGCGCGTCCCGCACCCTAGACAACGCGCCCCCTTGGTTTGCACGCCCGGCGTCCATCAGACCTGCAACGACCGTCCAACGGCTCCGTCGTTGCGTGGTCGGTGCAGGGCCATTGGCCGGTGTGTTTGCGCGGAGGGAGTCAACCCCCGCGGACGGTCCGTGAGCGCGGTCGTTCCCGGCCGTCTGCGCTCACGCCGCCGCAGGCCGGGACGATGAGTCTAAATTCCCCGAGGAGGACGGTCGTCCTACGGCGCTTCGCCGAGGCTTGGCTGTCGGAAGCGGAACGCCTTGGTGGTGACGAGGGCCGCCAGGAAGTCTCGAACGGAGAAGGGACGCGCGGTCGCCCGATCCGCGGCGTAGGAAGCTGACACATAGGCGTTCGTGAGCGCGCCCTTGTCGGCGTCGGTTTCGAAGCGGCCGAGCATGTAACGGGCCCAGTGATTGGCGGCGCACCAGCTGACCTCGGGGCTGACGGCCAGGGCGTCGACCAGCTCGCCGGCATTCTTGAAGGCGATGGTTTGATTTTGCGGGGTCGTCCCGCCCACGGTACCGTTGGCCTGCGCCACCCCCGATGCGTCGATAGGCTTGCCGTTTTCCGTGGTTCGATAGTGACCGAGGCCGTCGAAGTTCTCGAAGGAGAATCCCCAGGGGGAGAAGAGGGCGTGGCAGGCCATGGCGCACGGCAGCTTGTCGTGCGCGCTGAACCGCTCGCGCGTGGTGGTGTTTGGCATGTCCGGCGCTACGTCGGGGACGACGGGCGGCGGAATCGGCACCGTGCCGCACAGCAGTTGCCGGTACACCGCCAGGCCGCGATGGACCGGCGCCGCCGTTGCGTTTGCTCTCAGGAAAGGCACCTGCATCAAGATGCCATGGCGCTGCGCCGGGTTCAGGTCCACCTTGGTCATCGCCGTTCCTGCCACCGTCAGTCCGTACTCCTTGGCGGTGGTCGCGTTGGCGAACGTGTAGGGGGCCGTCAGCAGTGTCTTCAGCGTTCCGTCACCGGTCACGAACACCGACGAGACGAAGGCTTCCATCTCCTGGGCGAGCATCGGGCCGAGATCGGGCACGAGGTCGGCCAGGGTATCGACGTGCAACCACTGGCTGTGAAAGTTGAACAGCGCCTTCTTGGCGCGAGGTTCGTCCTGTAGCAGGCGAAGCGCCTGGGCCTTCACCCCCTCCGGCGTGGCCAGGTCGCCGCGCGTCGCCGCCTCCAACAGCATGGCATCGGGCGGCGACTCCCCAAGGAAGTAAGCCAGGCGCGACGCCAGTTGATGCGGGGTCAGGGCAACCAGAGCGTTGTTGCTGGGGTCACGTGCTGGACGCTGGTCCCCCAGCTCCCAGTGGTACAGAAGGTTCGGCGACTGCAGAATCGCCTCCACGACGTGCGTGACTGCTTCCTGGAAAGTAAACCCGAGCGTCTTGGCCGACTGAAAGAGCGCCAGCAGATCGTCGGACTCGCCCTTGACCAGCGGGCGCCGGTAAGCGCGCGCGCCGAACTGGGTGATGAACTGGGTGACGCACGTCGTCTCCGCCGCTGCGTTCGCCGGCGTCGTGCAGGGGAGGCCGACTTTGCCGCCGGCGACGGCCGCCGCGGCCAGCTTCTCTGCCGCGGTCATGTACTGGCGGGCATTTTCGGTGGCGACGTTGGCCGGCGCCAGGTAGCCCGCGGGACCTGCCGTGTCCGTCTCGAAGGCGGCGCCGGCGACGGTGGTATCACCGAGCAGCGCCGCCATGGTGTTCGAGTACTCGCGGTGCGTGAGGCGGGTCAAGGGCAAAGGTCCGGCGCTCTCGGGCAGCGGCGCCGGAGGAAGCGGCGGCGGTCCGACGAGGCCGCTTCCGGCCGCGCCCCCCGAACCGGGCGTTATACCGCCCGAACCCGAGGCGCTCCCGCTGCCCGAACCGAGCCCGCCGGTTCCAGCAGCCGGGCTTCCCCCGGTGCTGCTCGGCTTGGGTGAACCAGGCGGATTGCCCGACGACACTTGTCCCGTGCAGCCCAGCGCCAGCAGCGACGCAGCGAACATCGCGGGTGCCAGCCACGGGACGGCGTCGCGAAAACGCCTGGTCAGGTCGAAGTTGGTCGCCATGATGGTCCTCGTTGATGGATTAACCACGGAGCACCGCCAGCTCACCGCCGTAAGCGGCGTGGCCGAAGGTTGCAGTCGGAACGCCAAGGGCGTTGGCCAGCGCGACCAGAATGCCGTTGTTCGCGGTGGCGGCCGGCAGCTTCACGCTGCGCCCGCCTGTCTTGAAGTAACCGCCCGCCGTGCCCGCCATAATTGCCGGCACGTCGTTGAACTCGTGGATACCGGTGCGCATGTTATTCATGGCCAGGAAGACGCCGCGATCGAGCAGTCCCGCCGTCTTCATGCTGCTGATGGCGTAAGCCACCTGCGTCTGGAACCAGGTGTCCATCTTGTCCTTCTCTGCGCCGTTCCGATGGGCGATGGAGTGATGGCCGTTTACGTTGCCCGTATTGCCATCTTTGCCGCCCGGCGTGAAGCCGAGGGTCGATAGGATGACGTTGGAGTTCCCCTGATCGCCCAGCTGCAACACCACCACGCGGGTGGCGTCGGCGGCCATGGCGGCGACCGACAGATCAATC
The DNA here is from genome assembly GCA_039916065.1 of Polyangia bacterium. Lineage (GTDB taxonomy): Bacteria > Myxococcota_A > Polyangia > Fen-1088 > Fen-1088 > FEN-1088. The sequence goes on along the minus strand of JBDSME010000681.1, from coordinate 1,603 downwards.
ATCATCTTGGTCGTGGCCTCGAAGGCGCTGGTCTCGCTGGTCTGCACGCCAGCTGGCAAGACCGGCGGCTTGCCAGGAGGGGGCGCCATCCCCTGGCGATCCAGGTCGGACTCGAGAGCGCGAATCGAGGTCAGGTGCGCTTCGATACGCTGCTTGTCTTCGGTGCCGACCCGGGTCATGAAGCGGGCCAGGTCCTTGTTGACGTTGTCGAGGATGCTCTTTTTCATCGCCCGATTGCGAACGACCATGGGGTCGGCGGTCGTCGTCGTGGTTCCGCCCCCGTTGGACGCGCCACCGAAGACGTCGGTGAAGACGCGATACGGATCGGTCACGGGAATGACGGCGTCGCTGGCCCCCCGCCAGGAGAGCCGGCCCGTGCTTTTGACGAACACGCCCAGGTTCAAGCTGGGCAATCCTTTGTAGCCGGCCTTCACCAGCGACGACCCGATGTATTGATCGATCGAGGGGCCGCCCGCCATCGTGCTGGATGTGCCTGTCCCCGGCGACTTGAAGAGCTCGCCAGTCAGCATTCCCTGGTAGCAGGCGTGGCCGGTGTTTTCGGGGGCCGTCGAATCGCGCAGAAAGCGGTAGTCGATCCCGTCGAGCAGCAGCAGATCCTTGCGCAGGGGCTCAAGCGCCGCCTGGTATGGCTTGAAGGTGAAGTCCGTGCCCGGCGCCGGCCAGCCCGTCGCCGCACTCTTACTCAACATCCCGTTCGGCCACACGAAGATGAAGGCGCATTTGGCCGCGGGGACCTGTGCGTGGGCCATCTCGACGTTGAGTAACGGCAACAGACCGGGCCCAACGCCGAGCGCCTTCAGCAGAGAGCGGCGCGAAAAACGATCGATCCTGGACGTCATCCGAACCTCCTGAGGCTCCACGTTGTACGGCGGGGACGTGTGCACCCAGAAAGGCAGAGTGCGAGAAGGCTCACTGGCCAGCGCGCCCCCCTGACCCCGCACCCACGTCCTACAGTGCTGGCAATACTACAGGATGAACCAGTGAAACCTGGGCTAACATATGCCGCGCGGGTTGCGTGGGAGTGGAGATGTTGTGGGTTAAAAACCGTTTAACAATCCCCTAAGGTTGGCGGTCGCCTCGGCATCTGCATCGATGCGCCCATCATGGTGTGACAGATGTGCAAGAGCAGTGCCGGCGTCGCCGCGTTGTGGCTCACGGGCGGCTGCGATCCGCGCAACTGTGGTTAGGTTGACTGCCTGCGGCAGGATTCGCTACAGGAGATCGATAAGATTCGGCACTTACTTCAGTCGCCGCCCTTGGCGGGTGGAGCGTGAGCGGACGCGCCCAGAAGGTGATCTGCATGTCAGGCGCGGCACCAGAGAATCAAAGGCAACGCCATGTAGGAAGGCACGGCGACCAGCGCGCCCGCCCGGTTGACCCGGCGTGCGAGTCGGGGAAGACCCACCGCCCGCGCCAGCGGCCCGATGAAGAAGGCCCATGTGGAGAAGATGATTCCGCCGGCCAGAAACGCGAACGCGTTTTCGTGTCCCCTCAGACGGGTCCAGACGAATGACAGGGCAAGCAACTGCACGGCGCCGGCGGTTCCCCCGGCGTGGACGACGCGCCAGTTTGAAAAAGCATC
>JBDSME010000680.1:0-2930 GCA_039916065.1 Polyangia bacterium | reverse complement strand
TCGATCGGCCGCCACGACACGATAGAAGGGAACTTTTTTGCCGCCGCCGCGGGTAAGTCTGATGGTCACTGACATGGGGAATCCTTCGCGAACTTCGGGTGAAACAAGGGAGGCACCCTAGCGACCCGACCTCCCCCTGTCAAGGTGGTGGATGGGGGGGCGACACTTCGGTTGACCGGCGGGGTCCAGGGCGAAGGAATGACGTGAGTGGAGCCGGTTGGCGGGAGAAACCTAGGGTTGGCATAGTGGGCCGGAATGACCTCATCGAGATTTGCCCTGCTGGGGCGCGTAGGTGCCGTTTGCGCGCTCATCCTATGTAACGGGCGAGGCCTGGTCGGAGCGGCATCGCCGAGGGCCGCGGGGGGGGAGCGGCGGGCTGTTTTGTTTTATACGGCGGAGGTGCATGGGGCGGTGGAGCCTTGCGGGTGCACCAGCGATCCGCTGGGGGATATTTCGCGGTTGGCGGCGCTGGTGGAGGACACGCGGAAGTCGACGGGTGATTTGGGCGGCGTGGCGCTGCTGGACGCCGGTGGGTTGCTCTATCCAGAGGGGGGGCTCTCGCCCCGCGAACGTCCTTCAGCCGACCTGCGCGCCGAGTTTCTGGCGGCGCAGTTCGAGCGGATTGGCTTGCTCGGCAGCGCCCTTGGCGAAACCGACCTGGTGGGAGGCACCGGGCTCTTGCGCCCCGCCCGACTGGCTTCGAACCTGCCCCCGGCGGGCGTGGGGCAAGCCGTGCGCCCGCCGCGCGTGGACAAGGTGGGCGGCATTGCCATAGGGGTGCTGGGGATTGGCGATCCCGCGGTCGCTGACGCCGTCCACGCCAAGGGGGAAGAGATGCTGGCGGCGGCGCGCCGCGATGTGGATCGCCTGCGCCAGGGCGGTGCCGAGGTGGTGATTCTGCTGGCGGCCGTGGAAAAAGCCCCTGCCCGCCGCCTGGCCCGCGATTCGGGCGCAGACATCGTGGTGGTGGGAAAGCGCGTGGGCGCGGGCATGCCGCGGCTGGAACGGGTGGGACGCGCCTTCATCGTCGCGCCCTCGGATGAGATGCAGCGGGTGGGCCGACTGGACATCGTGCTGCGGGGATCACCGCTTTCCGTGGGCGCGCCGTTGCAACTGCAAGACGCCGGAGGAGCAGATGTGGCCCTGCTGCGACGCCAGGAAATCAACCGCGCCCTGGAACGGCTGGAGCTCGACCTGTCCAGATGGACCAGGCCGTCCGCAAAATCGGACGCCGCGCAGGCGGCCGACACTGACGACGGGTTCATCGCCGCCAAGCGGCGCGAGAAGACCGAGCTGGAAGCCGAGAAGAAGCGCCTGGACGCGCCCTGGGTTCCTCCCGCCACTGGCAGTTACCTGACCAACACCTTGGTGCCACTGCGTCGCACCCTGCGGCGCGACGCTAAAATGGTGGCAGCGATGAAGAAGCTGGACCAGCGCATCGCCGCCGTGAACCTGAAGCACGCCTCCCCGCCGCCGCCCCCCGAAGCAGGAAGGCCATTTTACGTGGGCATGGACAGGTGCACCTCGTGCCACGCCGCCGCCACCCGCTTCTGGAAAGGGACGGTGCACGCCCACGCCTGGAAGACGCTGGTGCAGGGGGGCAAGCAAGCCGACTACAAATGCGTGGGCTGCCATGTGACAGGGTTCGGCCAGGTGGGCGGCTCGTCGCTGGGGTTCACCAAGAAATTGGAAACCGTGCAGTGCGAAACGTGCCACGGCCCCGGTTCGGCGCACGTCGCGGGCGAAGGCAACGAAGAGCCGCTGGCTATCAAGCGCGACACGCCCGAGACCGTCTGCCTGGCCTGCCACACCGAACAGCACTCGGACACCTTCAAGTACGAGCCTTACCTGCGAGACATCGTGGGCCCCGGCCACGGCCCGGCCCGACGCCAAAAACTGGGCGCCGGCGCTACCGGCCACGAGCTGCGGTCACGTGCCCTGGCCCAGGCCAAGCTGGCCGGCGCCGCGCAGCTGAAGCAAGCGAAGCCTTGACGCTGCGGCCAAGCGGCATGCGACAGCGAATGAAATACCTCCGTTCCACCGCGCAACGGTCGGGTCTATCTATAAGCTACCATCGCTTTCACAGAAGGGGGTCGCATCATGCGGGTGAACAAGCCTCGCCCCGGAAACGGGAACGACCACATGATCGGCAATTGAGATTCCGCTCTTCGTAGCCAGTGTCACGGTGACTTCACGAACACCCACTACGTCTACGTTCCAACCGTACACGGTTAGAGAACCCGCGGAACAAGTTCCGGCCGCTGGGCCGTCGCTCGCAACTCCGGGGCAGCTAATGAAGAATGTGATCTTGCCGGCTATCAACTCTCCTGTCATCCCGACGGAGTCGTCATAGGAAATTCCCGACAACTTTATGTCGATCACCCCCCACTTCCCCTGACAATCCGTCGCACACGACTCGACCCCGAGCGTCGCAATCAAGCCGACAGACATGATCAACGCAGCGGATACCAGTCTACGATCCTGTCGCCTCATGGCGACTCGATCCAACTCAAGTTCCAGTAGTCCACAAAACAGGGACCACGATTAAGGTACGGAAAGTTACCAAAAGTCGAATAGTGCCCCTGCCCATGGCCCCCCGGTCATGACACCCTGCGGAGCCCAAAACAATGCTGCGCATAGGGAGCTCGGACAAACTCGCACCTCGCTGACCGACCATGGAGGCCCCCGCTGCTGGAATGGTTGACCTGGACAATATCGTCCAGTTGCACAGGGCCAATCCAGCCTTAGCGTGTGCCTCGCCCGGACCCGTATACGACACCTCGCAATTTTCGATCAACCAAAATCGAACGGTCCTGACCATGATCGGGGCCGTGGCGACCCTGCGGCTTCACCGCGCGCCCTGCCGGGCTTTCACTGAGAAGAGGTGACGGTGCCAGCCAGCAACTGATCGAGCAGATCCGGTTCGATAT
>JBDSME010000679.1:0-10241 GCA_039916065.1 Polyangia bacterium | reverse complement strand
GATCTTCGTGGCCAACCTGTCGAACGAACGGTTGACCGGCTGGCTGAAGGAGGACACCTCGCGCATCACCCTGGCTCATCTGCTGATGAGCCAGCTGGCGGGGCAGGGGGCGGCGCGCCTGGCATCCCTGTTCGTTGTGCTGTCCCTGATGTCATCGGTGATCTCCATGACCCTGGTAGGTCCACGGGTTTCGGCCGCAATGGCGGACGAGGGTTTTCTACCGCGCGCCCTCTCCAGCAAGATGGGGCGCCCCCCGCTGGGGGCGGTGTTGTTGCAGAGCGGGGTGGCCCTGGCGCTGCTGGCGACGCATAGCTTCGAGGAGTTGTTGCGCTCGGTGGGCGCCATCCTCACTGTCACCTCGGGGTTGACTGTGATGTCGTTGCTGCGCCTGCGCTTCGGCCGGACCACGCTGGAACGGCCATCGCTGTTCGTGATGGCCTGCGCGCTCGTTTATGTCGCGGGCGCCGCCTGGATGCTCTGGTTTTCGTTGACAGAGTCCCCCCGCACCTTGCTCTGGCTTGCGGTCGTGACGGCCGTGGCGGCCCTCGCCTACCTGCTCAGCGCGCGCCAGCGCGCCTCGCGCTGCGCTTCTGCGGCCGATTGATGCTTCGTCACTGCGCCAGCAGGAACTCCACCGCGTACCGCTTCCCGGTAGGGGTGTCCGTCACCGTGACGTCACCTTTGATCGCGCGTGCCAGATCGTGGACCACCGCCAGACCCAGTCCTCGTTGGGGAGGCCCCGCCGCGGAGGGGAACGGGTCGAACGGATTGGCGTCATGGGGCGTGCCACGGCCGGGGCCGCTCACCTCGATGATCACCCCTCCCAGTTCGGAGGTGGCGAAGGTCGAAACCCGCAACTGGTTCTGCTGAGGGTCACCCGGAATGATCGACTCCATGGCGTTGACCAGGAGGTGCAAGACGATCTGACTGACGCGGGTCGGATCCGCTTGCACGCGCGGCCGGGCCTCCATCTCCACCACGAACGCCGCTCGCTTCTTGACCTCGACCCGCACGATGGCCACCGCCACCCGCGCTACACGCTCGAGGTTCGTGACGCCGGAAGTGGGGATGGTGGCGGTCTCTCCCTGTCGAAAATGATTGATCCGTTCCACCATGGTCTGGGCCGCGGTGGCGGCGTCAGTAATCGCCTCGGCGATTTCGCCAAACGTGGCGCGCAGCGCGGGAGAAGCTTCCCGCAGCGCGTCCTGGATGCCGGGCAACCTGGACACGGTGAAGCTGAGGTTGTCGTGCAGCGCCGCGGCGGGGTTGCACAGATCATGCAACAGGTGCCCCACCACGAATGATGAGGTCGAGAGCTGCTCCCACTTCAGCAGGCGCACCTGCAGCTCCTTGGTGAATGTCCCCAGATGATAGGCGTCAATGGCCATCTGCAGGGTTGCCACCATCTCTTCCTCGCGCCAGGGCTTGCTGATGTATCGACTGATCTGGCCGTCGTTGATCCCGCCGGTCAAGGTGTGAATATCGGTGTAGGCCGTCACGATCATCCGCACGACATCCGGAAAGCGATCCCGCGCCACCGCGCACAACTGGACGCCGGAAAGGCCCGCCTCCATGCGCTGGTCGGCGAGCAGCAGCGCCACCCGCCCGGTCTCCAGAATGCGCAAGGCTTCGTCGCTGTGTGAGGCCGTGAGAATGAGAAAACGGTCCTCGAGCAGGTACTGGAACGACACCAGGTTGGCTCGGTCATCGTCCACATACAGGACGGGGTACACCTTGTAATCCATCGGCTCCCCGTTCAGGTCAGGGCCAGAGGAATTTTGATGGTGACGGTGGTCCCCATGCCGACCTCGGAGAACACCTCGATCCGTCCGTTCACGCCGCTCACCAACTCTCGAACCACCGCCAGTCCCAGCCCGGGGTTCCCCTCCTTGGTCGAAAAGCGGGAATCGAACATTCGCTCCCGAACCCGCGGCCCGATCCCGATCCCGTTGTCGGCGATCGACACCAGGGCTTCCCCGTCGCGAGCCTCCACCGCGACAATGATGTGGTGCTTTTCGCGCGGCCCGGCACCCCGGGCCTGGGCCGCGTTCATGAGCAACTGCATGAGCACGTTGCCAACGGCGGAGGCGTCCATGGCAGCGGTGGGTGCGGCGCGTATCTGGACCTCCAGCGTTCCATGACGCTCGATCTCGTCCCGCATGATGCGAACCATCGCGTCCACGGCGCGCGCCACGTCACACTTGACCGACGCCGAGGTCTTTACCGGGAAGCCTTTGCGCAGACGATCGACCAGTGCGGCCACCTTCTCGGACACGGCGGCGGCGACCTCGGTGCTGCGCCGTGCTTCCCGCAGCACCTCCGCGGCGCGGGTCGATCCCCCCTGGCTCCCCCCGACGATGAGGAGATCCCGCGTTTGCTGCAGACTGAGACTGAGCGCCCGCTGCAGGACCCCCAGCTCATCGGCCAGATCGGAGCGCACCGCCTGAGCGGTGGCCTGCGTCCCCGAGCGGAGAACGCGCACCTCCATGTCGCGAACGCTGCGCTGCAGATGGAAAAAATCGATGGCCATCCTCAGCGCGTCGATCAGCTCCTCCTCGCTGTGCGGCTTGGACAGGTATCTCCTGACCTGTCCAAGGTTGACCGCGTCGATGGCGGCGTGGAGATCCGAATAAGCCGTGATCAAGATGCGTACGGTGTCTGGCCGCAGCTCACGGGCCCTGCCACACAGCTCGACCCCCGTCATCCCTGGCATGCGTTGATCGGTCAGCAGCACGGCGATGTCCTGCTCGGCGAGCAGCTTCAACGCCTCCTGAGGATCCGCGGTGGTCAGTAGCTCGAAGCGCTCGTCCAGCAGGTAGCGCATCCCCTGGAGGTTGGTCAGCTCATCGTCTACATACAGAATCGGGTAGGTGCGGTAGTCCATCGCCCGTCGATTGTAGTTCGACGGCGACCCTTTGCGCGATCTCGCTGGCGCGCCTTCGCTTTGGGCACATCTCTCGTCTCCTCACCCGGCGGGCCGTTCGAGGAGGCTGGTGCGTCCGGCAGACAGGACCGACTGGGGGATCCCCGTCGAGATATGGGCCGGGATGCGCACCCGGAACAGGGCCCCCCCCAGAGGAGATCGGTCGACCGAGATCCGTCCGCCATGCTCGAAAACGATCTTCTTGACCAGGAACAGGCCCAGGCCCGTGCCTTCGGTCGACCGGGTGGTGGCGAACGGCTCGAACACCCAATCGGATTTTTCAGGGGGAATTCCCGGTCCGGAGTCGCCGATCTCGAAGATGAAGTCCTTTTGCTCGCGGCCCGCGCGGATCTCGATCGCACCCCGCGTACCGACCGCATGCAACGCGTTGTCTATCAGGTTCATGAAGACGTGGTTCAGGTCGGCCGCGCGTCCGGTCATCTGCAGGCCCGGCTCCACGCTACACGTGAGCTGCACGTGAGCGGAGACGCGGGTGGCCATCAACCTGAGCACCGACTCGAGCCCGGTCTGCGGCGCGAAAACGCCTACTTGTTCGCTGTCGACGCGGGAAAGGTCCAGGAGATCCCGGGTGAAGGTCTCGATGCGTGTCACGCACTCTCCCACCAAGGCGAACATTTCGGACGCCACCCGCGGCGGGTTGGTCTCTCCCGGTGCATTCACCTTTCGCTCGATGGCGCGCACCGTATTCTTCAGGGCGGACAGGGGATTGCGCACCTGATGGGCAACGCCGGCCGCCAGCAGACCCAGCGAGGCCAGCCGTTCCTTGTGCGCGGTGGCGCGCAACAGGTATCTGACCAGGAGGTGCGCTTCGAGACGCGCCAGCAGCTCTTGCACGTGAAAGGGTTTCATCAGGTAGTCGCTGGCCCCCGCATCGAAGCCTTCGACGATGCGATCGACGTGTCGCCGCGCGGTGAGCAGCAAGATGGGGATCATCTTGAGGTTCCGATCGGCCCGGATCTCCTGGCAGACCCGGTAGCCGTCCTTGCGGGGCATGGCCACATCGCACACCACGGCGTCAGGGCGCCAGACGCGGATCAGCTCCAGCCCCTCTTCCCCATCCGCCGCGGTCCTGACGCGGTACTTGCGCGACAGCGTCTCCGCGATATAGGTCCGGAGATCGTCGTCGTCCTCGATAACCACCACCAGCGGGCTGTCCGGGGACGGTCCGGCCCAGATGGCCTGGGCCACCTCCGTCCGGGGCCCACCCCGCGGCAGCGCGTCTGCGCTCTCCGGTCCGGAGTGCACCCACGTCGCCGGCATTACACCCTTTGGCAAATGAACCCGAGGGAGGGTCAGGATGAACGTGGTGCCGCTCTCCTCCGGAACGGAGGCCACCCCCGGCGCGGTCGTCACGTCGGGCGGCGCGTCCCGGGCGGCCTGGACCCCGCTGCGCACGGTCAGATTGCCGTCATGCACGCGGGCCGCCTCCAGGGCTATGGGCAGGCCCAGGCCGGTTCCACCGCGGCGCTCCCGGGGGCTGCTGGCCTGCGCGAATCGGTCGAAAATGCGCCGCTGTTCGCCCTGGGGTATCCCCGGACCGTCATCATGAATGTGAAGCTCGACGGGGCCGTCCCCGCCAACCAGACGCAGGCTCACGGCGCTGGTGGCGAATTTCATGGCGTTCGACAGCAGGTTCATCAACGCCGACTCCATCCACGCCACGTCGACCGCGACCAGCTGTGGCTGCTCCGGCTTGATCACCTGCAAGCGAACTCGGCGGCGGGCCGCCTCGGCATCAAACTTCTCCGCGGTGCTCTCGACCAGGGCGCTCATGTCCAGGGTTATGGGGACCAGCTCCGTGCGGCCCGCCTGGATCTTCTCGAGCTCGAGCAACTGGTCGATGAGCCGCCGCAGCTGCTGCGCGTTCCGCTGCATCATCTCCGCCGCGCGCCGCATGTCCGCCGGCAGCCGGCCGTCTCGCAGCAACTCCTCCAGCGGCGTCAGGATCAATGTCAAAGGGGTGCGCAGATCATGCGAGATATTGGCGAAGAAGGTTCGCTCCGCTGCTTCGAGGGTGCGTAAGTCCAGCAAGGTCGACTCCAGCCGCTGGTTCACGTCCCGGAGCTCCGAGGTTCTCTCGTCGACCTTGCGCTCTACTCCCGCCTTGGCTTCGGTCAACTGAGCGAAGCGCAGCTCGTGAAACCGCGCGCTGCGCCCCAGCGCTTCGTGTGTGTCGGCCAGGTCGCCCACCTGTCCCGCTACCGTACGTCGCAACGCGATCACCTTGGTCAGGAGTGCCGCCAGCAGCGCCCCCAGCCCGGTGAGCCCCGCCAGGGGCCAACCTCGCGCGGCCAAGGTCAGACCTGCGACCGCGCCCAGCCCGCCGCCCAGCAGAAAGGCCGATTTCCAGCCGAAGCGACCGGCGTACTCCTTCCAGGAAATCTCGTACCGGCAAACGTCGCCTCCCCGATGCAAGCAGATCGGATGGCTCACCTGTCCCGGAGCCAGATCGAACATCGTGGGCAGCGCGCCGAGCTGCGCTGCTCGGGCCCGGCACACCAGGGAGGCGCGTTCCGCTGGCGCGCCGTCGTGCGGTCGGTATTCGATGGCGACGAACCCGGGCCGGGCCTCCCGTTCAATCATCTCGCCAACCTTGTTGAATCTGCCGGTAGCTTGAATCACCTGCTTGAAGGCGAACAGGGGGCTACCGAACGCGCGGAAAAGGGGCCGCAAGATCCCGGCGTACCTGGGTGACACCGCCATGCGGCCGCACCGCTCGAACATCGCCGGATCGTCCATGGACGCGGCCAGCCGATCGAACAACCCCTCGCAGAACTGCAACGAGACCCAGGCGGTCTGATCCAGAAGCTGGGTCTCCTTGGCGCCCAGGGCGGCCAGGATTTCCGCCACGCGTTCGCGCCCCAGCTTGTCCACGGCGTCGTCGATAAACGGCCGAAGAAAGAGCGAATGCACCTCGTTGCGGAAGACAGGCGAATCCGGCGGCGCCTCAGTCACCCTTTCGGCCTCCCACCGCGAGCGCGGTGGTCATGCCAAAGGCGTTCGGATCGGCCACCCACAGGTCGAGCGAGGTGACCACCTGGTCCAGTTCGCCCTTGGAAAGGAGATCGGGATCGATGGCTTCGGCGATAGGCGAAAGTACGATCCGGGCAAAGGCGTGACGTCCCAGGGTGAGCGAGTCGACCGTCAAGGCGCGAAGCGCGACCGCTGTGAATCCCACATCCCGAAACAGCCCGGGAAGTCGGCGGCCCATGAAGGGGTCGGCGCCGCGCCGTCGGAACGTCTCCTGTCGTGCCGCGAGTGCGCGGGAAAAACCAGCGGGCTCTGGATGCAGCAGCAGCGCTCCGTCATCACTGTCGACCGCAATCGCCAGCCCGCCGGGGCGCAGCACCCGGTGGGCCTCGCGCATGGCCGCGTTCGGTTCAACCAGGTGGCGCAGCACCAGCCGGGTGTGGACGACATCGAAGTGTCCTTTGGAAAAGGGCAGTTGATCGGCGGCGGCGGCCAGCACCTTCATGTGCGCGCGCGCCAGGCTCAAGACCGCGGGGTCACGGTCGACACCCATGGTCTCGAGGTCGGGCCGGGTCTGGCGCAAACGCCGCGCCACGAATCCTGGTCCACAGCCGACATCGAGCAGGCGACCCTGCTGCGGCATCCCCAGGGCAAGCAGCGCCTGCTCCTCCGCCATCGCGATGATGGCGGCCTGCTGAGCCAGCCTCGCGATCTCCTCCTGAGGGTCGCGGAACTGGCCCACCTGGTAGGCCAAGGGGGTGCCCGTGGTCATGACGCGCTCCGCGCCATCCGCGCCTCGCGCTTGGTAACCCTCACCCCCAGCTCCCCGTAGCGATCGGCGATGTACTCGTAGTACCGCCTGAGCCCGGAGCGATTGAGGATGTACAGGTGGGCGTCCAGAAGCTTCTCGAACCCCGCCTCGACCAGCGGCCCCGACGGGGTGCCGTCCGGCACGATCAAGAACTTGTCCCCCTGGGGGCGCTCCTGGGGGGCCGCGGTGATGTGATGCGCGGCCATGGTCACGGCGTCGATTTCCGCCGTGCCGTACGAACTGATGGGGAGGAACCACCAGGCGTCCAGCATCCAGGTCAGGTTCACGCCGGGGGACGTTCGCTCCTTCATCAGGGCCGCCGCGACCCCGTGAGCGTCGTCGATGGCGAAGCACTGGCGACCCCGCTCCAGGCCCAGTTCCTCGAACCGCCGGGCAGTCTGGGGGAGACAGAACCCCTTGGGTACAAGGGAGAGGGCATGTGACGTCATGGGGCCGAACACCCGTTCCGCAGCCCGGGAGGCCACCACCTCGTCGCGGCGTCGCAGCGGGCGCATTCCGTATCCTCGCGGGGCATCGCCCTGAATCCGTTTCGTACCGGCGCGGAGGGTCCAAAGCGTCACGGTGACGCGATTGATCGATTCGGGAGTGCCGGTGAGACCGAAAAACTTCTCATGAAAGGCGTTCATCAACGCGTTCCCCGCCTTCACGAAGAAGGCCATGTAGTGGGTGTCGGGTTGCGGCGTCACGAAGTCCAGGTAGGCAAGCTGCAGGGTTCCCGTGGCGCGGCGATCGGCGGTGGGCAACGCGCCAAAGTGTTGCGCCAACCAGGTCTTCTCCCAGACCCGCACGCCCGAGAACGTTGCCTGGGGCTGCCCCTCGCCGTCGCGAAAAACCAGAGTACATGCCACGCGTCCCCGCTCCTGATGCAATTTTCGCCAGGATACAGCCGCCTCCGACCAGACCTCGCGAAGATTTCGCTCCATGAACTCCCCCAGCAGCCCGGCCCGCCTGTAGAAGTCCACCATCACTGAAAAATTCCCGCCATCGTGCCGGTGTGCCTCGGGATGATACAACTCGGCCAGCAACTCAATGAGATCCGGGCTGTCGCGCAGCGCGCCCTTGCGATTCGCGGTGTGGCACAGCCATTCTCCGTTTCGGGCCTCTTCGAGCGCGCGCACCTCCAGATCGCCCAGCGTGGCGTCTCCGCCCGCCCACTTGATGCGGGCATCGTCCAGCACCACACCGTTCCACAGCACATCCAGCGCCGGATCCGCCTCGAAGCAGAGGCCACCGTGGGACACGTCCCGCACCCGACGATGAACCAACTGGCCGGTGGCGCTGCTCCGGAACGTCACCGTGACGGGCCTGTCTGACGCGACCAGGGCCCGTCGCTCGCGTCTGCGGCGGCGCCGGCGCATCAAGAACGGCAGGACCACCTCCAGGCGACTGCCGCGGCGACGGTGCAGGCGCACCTGCGCCTCGTAGCTGACCGCGAACAGTTCGAAGCCGATACGGATCTGCGCCGGCAAGGGAATGGCGTCCGGCGGCGGCAGTCCTGCCACCTTCAACCGGCACAGGTGGTGGTGCAACTCGCCGATGCGCATCGCCGCCCGGGGCCATCCCGGAGCGTCGTACCAGCCCTGCAGCTCGACCATGCTCGCCAGGTCCAGGAGGCGTTCGATCTTGCCGGGATCGCTCAGCAGATCGTGACCGTCGTTCTCGGCGCTGGCGGCCTCGCGCGGGAGGGCCAACAGTTCATCCAGCATCAGGCGACACCAGAAGCGATGGTCACCATGCGCGGTGATCCAGGGGATGACCTCGATGACCCGCGCCGTGGCTCGCCGGATAATGCGCAGCTCGCGAATCACCTCCACCGAGCCCAGGGCCTGCCCACAGCTCAGGGGCGCGGTCGAGTCGATCAAACAGTGCGAGGAGCCCAGTCCCACGATGGGGAAAACATGCCCATCGAGCGACCCTTCACCGTCGTGCACCGCGAGCACCAGGGGTTCTCGGACCGCTACCCGGGTGCGGCCAACCTGTCTGTCGTCCAGGCGGCGCGCCGTCGTTCCACGCAGCTCCAGGCTGGCCACCCGGTCCCCCTCCACGCGCATATTGCGCACCACCAACATCCAGGGCTCGCCGGGATCCTGGGAGCGGATGCGGACGTTCTTCTCGCTGACCCGAAGGGCATTGCGGAGGATGGCACCCGCCACCGGGGCCAGCCGAACCGTCTGACCGGCTTCGTCCCAGTCCAGGTAACTGGCAAATCGCGGCTGACCGACGCCCAGATCGACGACGACGGGGGTGAGCTTTCGGGCCAGGCGGCGGACCAACTGCGAGGCAAAGACACCATCCCGCGAGGTCTCATCGGCGGCGTGATCACCGCCTTGGACTTCCGGCCCCAACCACTGGTGAAAACTCGTAGCAGTCATACCGACCCTCTTCATCTCGTCACGGGCGCGGCTCTGCTGTTTCCTTCTTGGTCAGTCCCTGTGCCGGCCCCGCCCCAACCGGTGCAGGGCAGAGTGTATCACGATCGACATCCCTGAAACTCCCTGGCTGACGGCGTTGAACGCCGCCTATTTCGCGATCATTTCGCGATCATTTCGCGATCATGTCGATCAATACTTTGCGGGAGGCGGGTTTCATGACCGCGCCGTGTACCAGGGTCCGATCGATGAAGCGCTGCCACACCTCCGCGCGGGAGGAGGCATACAAAACGCGACGGCACGCCGGATAACTACGGGCCAACATCTGCAGGAATGCCGCGGTGGTCTCGGTACCCACCTCGTAGTCGCAGATGACCACGTCAGGCGTGCGGTCGCGGATGGCGCTGTGTGCCTTGTCCAGCGAGTGCACCACCCGCGTCTTGTGGCGTTCGAGCACCCAGCGCTGCATGCCACGCCCCACGGGCGCGTTCGCCTCCAGCACCAGGACGTCCAGCACGCGCGGTGTCGGAATCTTTTCGCCATCACCTGCCTGTGGTGGGCACACCTGTTTTGGGGGCCTGCTCGGATCCATCGCCACGCGCTTGATCCCGCCTGCCGGCAAAGTCACTTCGAAAAGCGCCAGCCCAGGTTTGACCGGGAACGCCTTGATCGGCCGCACCCCTTCGAACACCCAGGCTTGGGCCTGTTGATACCGCTTCTTCCCTGCCGCGGTCTCGTCCCCTTTGGTCATGGGCCTACAGTCGACCAGGCGGCCGACCGCCAGGGCATGGCCGGCGGGCTCGATACGGGGTGTCAGCGCGGAGACGAGCAACAGGTCACCCCGATAGTCGGTTCTCCAGGCTTTGACCTCGATGGTGACTTCTCCTGCCGCAAGCCGCGCGATTTGCGGATGGCGGATCGCTATCGCCTTGATCACCACAACGGCCTACAGTCTACAGCGACGGGGCCGGTTCGGCGGCGGCGGCGCTTTCCAGCTCTTTCTTTCGCTTCATCGACCGCGCCACCAGCTCCGACACGTTGAGGACCTGCACCTTCTCGGCGGCGTTGCGGTCGTTCACGCCGTCGGTGAGCATGATGGTGCAGAAGGGGCAGGCGGTGGCCACGG
>JBDSME010000678.1:0-4593 GCA_039916065.1 Polyangia bacterium | reverse complement strand
GCGCCAACGGCACCCGGGTCAGGGACCGCTTGATTGATCCAGGTGCGCTGATCGAATTCGCGCCCGGGGAGGCGATCATCATTGGCAGCACCGTGGTGATGGTGCAACAGAACCGACCGGCGGTGGGACTGCGCCGGTTGTGGTCGCATGCCTATTTCGAGAGCCGCCTGGAAGACGAATGCGCGCGGACGGCCACCACGTCGGCGGAGTTCGCGCTGGTACGTGTCGCGGTCCCGGCGGCGATTCCCTGGACCACCGTGGTGCCGGTTCTGGTCAAGGTCCTGCCCGCCCCGCACCTGTTTGCCGCCTATGGCCCGCGCGACTACGAGATCCTGTTCATCGAGCTCCCCCCCGAAGAGGTGATCAGCCTGGTGGGCCGCCTGATGAGCGAACTCGGCGCGATGGGGATCGAAGCCCGAGAGGGAACCGCCTGGCATCCGCGGGATGGGCGAACCGCCGACGCCCTGCTGGCACGGGCCAACGCCCTGGTGAAGCATCCCCAGGGGCACGCCGGCGCACCAGACGACGGCGACGGCGCGGACGCGGAGCCGGACGCCGCCTTCTCGAACGCCGCCGGCATGGAACGGATCCGCGAGCTGGCCAAGCGCGCCGCCGCCTCTGCCATCAACGTCCTGATCCTGGGTGAAACCGGGGTCGGTAAGGACGTTCTGGCCCGCACCATTCATCGTCTGTCTGGACGCAAGGGCGCCTTTGTCGCGCTCAACTGCGCTGGCCTGTCCCCGTCTTTGATCGAGAGCGAGCTGTTTGGCCATGAGAGGGGGGCGTTCAGCGGCGCGGTCAGCGCGAGGATTGGTCTGCTGGAGGCGGGCCAAGGAGGCACGGTCTTTCTCGACGAAATCGGCGAGATGCCACTGTCCCTGCAATCGCGGTTGCTGCGAGCGATCGACAATCACGAGGTGGTGCCGGTCGGCGGAGTCAAGCCCCGATCCATAGATGTGCGGTTTCTGGCGGCCACGAACCGCGATCTTGAAGCAGAGGTGCAACGCGGCGCCTTCCGGCAGGACCTGTTCTTCCGGCTGAACACCATGACCCTGACCATTCCTGCGTTGCGGGAACGCACCGACGAGATTCCGGCGCTGGCCGCCACCTTCATCCAGCAGGCCTGTCGCGAGGCGGGTCGCCAACCGATTCCTGTGATCACGCCAGCGGCGTTGAGGCACATGCTGGCGTACGCATGGCCAGGCAACATCCGCGAGCTGAAAAACGTGCTGGAGAGGGCGCTGGTGCTCTCGGATGCCCCGCAGATCACCCCGTCTCACCTGCCGCTCGACAAGATGCGCAGCTCCTCGCGGCTGCTCGAACAACCGCTGCGGCTTACCGAAGGCGCTGCCGCTGTCATGGTGCAACCGCAGCATCGCAGCCGGACGACCACGCCCGTCGTGCCGGTGCCAACCGTGCCAGCGCTCCCCAGTTCCGTGGACCTCGAACGTCTGCCGCCCCTCGACGATCCGGTGAAGCTGGCGGAGCGCACGCGCATCCTGGAAGCCCTGGCGGCCCACGCCTGGAACCAGACGCGCGCCGCCCTCTCTCTGGGTATGCCCCGTCGCACCTTCGTGTCCAAGCTCGAGTACTACGGCATCCCGCGTCCGCAAAAAAACGGCGCGCCCCCCGACGTCTGCTGACGCGCCTTTGACGCGCCTTCGGGCGCTCGCGGCGGACATTGTCAAGGGTCCATGTCCGGACGGCCACGGAGTGGAGACGCAAAGATTTACGATGATGCGCCTACTCCGAAAAGCGCTGGAAACGTATCCAGAGGCAGCATGAACGGCATGAAACGAACCACCGCTGACCTGGTCCGCCCGACTGTACGCAGCACCGCCGCCTCCATGATCCCTGGCAACACCACCATCTCCCGCCGCCAGTTCGTGGGTGGCGCCGCTGCGTTGCTGGGCAGCGCTGGTCTGCTCAGCAGCCGCGCCAGTTGGGCCGCCGGCGAGGGCCCGGAGACTCCCGACCTCAAGTTCGGCATCATTGCCCTCACCGACAATTCACCGATCGTGATCGCGCACGAGAAGGGGTTCTTCAAGAAGTACGGAATCAATTCCACCGTGTCGAAGGGGGCAAGCTGGGCCGCGATTCGCGACTCCCTGTCGAACGGCGACATCCAGGCCACCCACATGCTGGTGGGGATGCCGATCGCGTCGACCATGGGCCTGCTCGGCTCCCCCAAGAAGCCGATGGTGATTCCCTGGCTGATGAGCCGCAACGGGCAGTCGATCACCCTGGCCAACAGCCTGAAGGGAAAGGTCCAGGCCGATCCCAAGGCGTTGAAGCCGATCGTGATGGAAGCGAAGGCCAAGGGCCAGCCCATGACCTTCGCCATGACCTTCCCTCCCGGCACTCACGCCATGTGGCTGCGTTACTGGTTGGCGGCAGGCGGGATCAATCCCGACAAGGATGTCTCCCTGATCGTGGTGCCACCGGCGCAGATGGTGGCGAACATGAAGATCGGCAAGATGGATGGTTTCTGCGTGGGGGAGCCCTGGGGCGCCCGCTCCATCGCCGACAACATCGGCTTCACGGCCATCAACAGCCAGGACATCTGGAAGGATCATCCCGAGAAGGTCTGCGCCTTCACTGCGGAGTTCGCGGAGAAGAATCCCCGCACCGTCAAGGCGGTGTTGAAAGCCCTGCACGAGGCCAGCGTCTGGCTGGACGACATGAAGAACCGTCCCGAACAGGCCGACCTGGTGTCCAAGGCCACGTACATCAATTGCAACAAGGACCTGATCCTGGGCCGCCTGCAGGGGCACTACGACTTCGGTGACGGCCGCAAGAAGGAAGATCCCAACTATATGATCTTCAACGCACGGAACGCCAACTATCCGCAGCCCAAGTACGCCACCTGGTGGCTGACCCAGTTCCGTCGCTGGGGCATGTTGCCGTCCGTCCCCGACTACAAGGCCGTGGCCAAGCAGGTGATGCGCCACGACATCTATGAAGAAGCGATGAAGGAGATCGGCGCCAAGCACGGCGGTCTGGACAACAAGTCCGAGAAGTTCTTCGACGGCGGCGTCTTCGATCCCGGGAAACCCGAGGAATACGCCAAATCATTTTCCATCAACAGTTTCAAGGCCTGAAGGGCCCCTGACCCTGCGAGTGTGAACGCGAGCCCTGGGCGAGGCGCTGGCAAGCCTTTGGCAAGCCTTGGCAAGTCTTTGGCAAGTCTTTGGCAAGTCTTTGGCAAGTCTTTGGAAGGATCAGCAAATCTCATGAAAGAACGAACCCGCGTCGAAGCATCCACCATCGTGTTGCCGCTCATCGGCGTGGTGTTGTTGCTGGGCTTCTGGGCTCTCAGCTCGGCGACCTGGTCGAAAAACCTCCCCTCTCCCCTGAAGACCTGGCAGGTCTCGAGGCCCTTCGTGATGGCGCCCTTCGAGAAGCGCGGTGAACTGGACCAGGGCATAGCCCGCTTCGCCTGGTACTCCCTGTGGCTGGTGGCGCAGGGATACGCCATGGCGCTGCTGGTGGGGACGCCGCTTGGGTTCGTGCTCGGTCGCTCCAGGTTGTTCTCCAAGGGACTGGATCCCATCATCCAGGTGCTGCGGCCGGTGTCACCTCTGGCGTGGTTGCCGCTGGGCTTGGTGATGTTCGAGAAGTCTCGGCCGGCGGCGCTGTTCACCATCGCCATCTGTGCCATGTGGCCCACGGTGCTGAACACGGCAATGGGCGTGCGGTCCATCCCGCAGGACTACCTGAACGTGGCCCGGGTCCTGCAACTTTCGCCGGCCAAGACATTTTTCAAGGTGCTGTTGCCCGCCACGCTTCCCTACATGTTCACCGGCTTTCGATTGAGCCTGGGAATTGCCTGGCTGGTGATCGTGGCGGTGGAGATGCTGACGGGGAGTCCCGGGGTGGGGGGCTTCCTGTGGCAGGAGTACAACAGCCTGATCTACGAACACATCATCCTGTGCATCCTCACCATCGGCATCGTCGGGTTCGTGCTGGACCGCCTGATGAGTATGGTCGAGCAGCGGCTGAAGGCGTCGTGATGGCCTTCCTGGAGATGAAACAGGTCAGCAAGGGGTTCGGGCGCGGCAAGGCCGCCACCACTCCCGTGCTGTCCGACATCAACCTATCGGTGGAGCGCGGCGAATTCGTGGCCATCGTCGGGTACTCCGGCGCCGGCAAGACCACCCTCATCAACATGATCGCCGGGCTCACCAGCCCCGACAAGGGGACCGTCACCCTGGACGGAAAGCCGGTGACAGGCCCCGGCGCCGACCGCGGCGTGGTGTTCCAGAACTACTCGTTGCTGCCGTGGATGACCGCCTATCAGAACGTTTATCTGGCCGTTGACCAGACTTTTCAGGACTGGACGCCCGAGCGCAAGCGCGCGCACACGGAAAAGTACCTGGCAATGGTCAACCTCACCGCTGCCCACCACAAGAAACCTTCCGAGCTGTCCGGTGGAATGCGACAGCGGGTGTCGGTGGCACGCGCGCTGGCCATGGATCCCGAGGTGTTGTTGCTGGACGAGCCGCTGGGCGCGCTGGATGCCCTGACACGAGCCTCGCTGCAAGACGAGATCGGTCGGATCTGGGAGCAGAACCACAAGACGGTGGTGCTGAT
>JBDSME010000677.1:0-4457 GCA_039916065.1 Polyangia bacterium | reverse complement strand
TTCGCCGCTTCCTCGCGATCGTCGAAGTGAATGCGGTCGGTACCAATGATCTGGTAGTCCTCGTGCCCCTTGCCCGCGATCAACAGCACGTCGCCGGGGCGCGAAAGGTCGACGGCGGTGCGAATGGCAACCCGCCGATCGGGGCACACCAGAAAACCCCCGGGCGTCCGGTGGGCTGTGGCCAGCGTGGGTGTCGGCGCCGTGGCGGTTTGCAAGCGTGGAAAATGATCGGCGGCCAGACCTTCAAGGATCATGTCGATGATGGCTTGCGGATCTTCGCCGCGCGGGTTGTCCGAGGTGACGATGGCCAGATCGCTGCCCGCGGCCGCGGCGCGCCCCATCAGGGGACGCTTGGTCCGATCGCGATCGCCGCCGCAACCAAACACCGTGACCAGCCGTCCCCCGGCCCCCACCAGGGGACGCATCGTCGCCTGGGTGCGTTCCAGGGCGTCGGGGGTGTGCGCGTAGTCGACCACGCACAGCACGCCGGCGCCGTTGCTGACCCGTTCCAACCGTCCCGGTACGCCTTGCAGCCGCTCTACCCCGGCGACGATCGACGCCGCGTCGGCACCGCGTGCGATGGCCATTCCCACAGCGAGCACGATGTTCGCCAGGTTGTAGTCACCGACCAGGGGCGAGGCCAGCGCCAGCGGCCCGAGGGGCGTGGCCAGCCGCGCGCGCAGACCGTCGGCGGACAGGGTGGCGGACTCGACCACCACGTCAGCACCAGGCGTCCGTTCGCCTGGAGTCGAGGCGATCCCCAGCACGACTCGACCGCCGCCGCCCGCCAGGACCCGCGCCCGCACGGCCCGACCCGCCGCCAGATCCACCGGCAGCACCGCCACGCCGCCGGCGGGATCGAGCAGCCGCTCGAAAAGAATAGCCTTGGCATCCAGATACGCATCCATTGACCCGTGAAAGTCCAGGTGGTCCTGGGTCAGGTTGGTCAGCCCGGCCACCCGGAACCGACACCCATCCAGGCGCCCCTGCGCCAAGGCGTGGGACGACGCCTCGAGGACCACGTCAGATGCACCCGCCGCTTGCATCTCGGCGAACAGCGCATGCAGCGCCAGCGCGCCCGGTGTGGTCAGTGGCGCCGCACGGGACAGCCCGGACTGCCCCCCTGTCAGCCGGTAGGTGATGGTTCCCACGACGCCGGCGCGAATTCCGGCGGCGCCCAGAATTGCTTCCATCAGATATGTGGTGGTGGTCTTGCCGTTGGTCCCGGTCACCGCGCTCAGAGTCAGGGCGCTTCCGGTGGCGAACCGATTGGCGGCGATCACCGCCAGCGCGTGACGGCTGCTGGGCACGGTCACCACGGTGACCCCCGGCGGCACGGCAACCTCCCGTGCCGGCGCGCTCTCTGCCGGGAAACTTGTTTGCTCGACGATCACGGTGGCACCACGGGCCAGAGCGTCGGATACGAACTTGCGTCCGTCAGCGGCGACGCCTGGCACCGCAACGAACAGGTCGCCCGGCCTCACGGCGCGCGAGTCATCGCGGACCTCGCATACATCGGTCGCCGCGTCGCCGACGACACACGCGCCATCGAGGCCGACCAGCAAGGCGGCAAGCTTCATCGCCGCGCCCCCTCGCCAGCGGACCTCGGGCCCCAGAGCGCGTCCGTCCGATGAACCCTCTCCCGCTTGCGGGAGAGGGCCTGGGTGAGGGCAAACCTTGCGAGCAGCGCGGCCCAAATTTGCCGAAATTGCGGGCCCCTCACCCTAACCCTCTCCCCTTCGGGGCGAGGGGACCGGAACGGACGTGAAACCCGATGCCTGCATGCGCCTTCCGGACGAGGGGACCGGAACGGACGTGAAGCCCGATGCCCGTATGCGCCTTCGGGGCGAGGGGACCGGAACGGACGTGAGGCCCGATGCCCGCTCGCGGCGTTTTTCACCAACGTGCTAGCAGCGCGGCGCGCCGCGTGACGACGTCGGCTCATTGATCGCCAATCTAACACGTGCCAGCGAGCCTCTACTGGGGGCGGCCAAACGCCACCCGGCAGACTACCCCGGGTGCTGCCGGGCCGGGCGGTGGATCCTGGCGCAGCGCCACGCCGGTGACTGCCGAACCTTCGTTCAATGCCAGTTCCACTCCACTGCGGTGTGCCGCCTTCAGCACCGCCGCCACGGTCAGTCCTCTGAAGTCAGGAACGCTGATCCCTCGCGGCGGCTCCACGGCCGCCAGCGCGCCACCGCTCTCCCGGGCGGCGGTGTCCGTCTCCTGGGCAGCATCCCCCTCCGTGGCGCCACCCTCGTCGCCGGTGGCCACCGTCTCCCACCCGATGTCGTTGTCGACAGCGCCGTCTCCCGCCACGGCTTGCGGGTCTTGCCCCGGCTCCGCTGCCACGGTTAGCGCCACGTCGGATCCGAACCGTTCGTCTACGTCGTCGTCCGCTTGATCCCGATCCGCACCGGACCGGCCGGCGGCGCCGGCGGCCTTCGGGTCGCTGGACGATCCATTCACCCCGGTAGTCTTCTTGGCCATCATCAACAAGGCCGTGGAGGGCGGCACGTGCAAGTAGCGCAAGGTCTGCTCCGCGATCTCCTTGAAAATGGGCGCCGCCACCGCGCCGCCCAGGTGCGCCCCCTGCGGCTCGTCCACCATCACCGCGATCGCCACCCGCGGGTCGTCGGCCGGCGCGAATCCGATGAACGAGGACACCCATTTCGAGGCGTCGTAATGCCCTCCCGATACCTTCTGCGCTGTTCCGGTCTTCCCGGCGACGGCGTAGCCATCGATGGCGGCGGCGCGCGCGGTTCCGCCCACCTCCGTCACCCCGACCATGATCCGGGTCATCTCGCGCGCCGCTTTTTCCGAGATCACCCTGATGGCGGGCCGGTCCGGCAGGGCTTCGAACGTGCCATCGGCATGCACCACGCGCGCCACGATGCGCGGTGGGTGATAGACCCCGCCCGCGGCGATCGCCGCCAGCCCCGACACGATCTGCAGGGGTGTGGCGGTCAAGCCCTGCCCGAACGAGACGTTGGCGAATCCAATCTCGCCCCACCTGTCGATCGGCCGCAACACGCCCGCCTGTTCGCCCGGGAGGCCCACGCCGGTCTTTCGTCCGAAACCGAACCGCGCCAGGGTCTCCGCCAGACGCTCCCGCCCCAGGCGGCGCGCGATCTTGGTGGCACCTATGTTGCTCGAAAACTTGAACACCTCCGCCACCGTCAACGCTCCGTGCGGATGCGTGTCGTGGACGGTGTATTTGCCCACCATCATCCGCCCCATCAGACAATCGAACCGGTCGTCGGGTCGCACCGCCCCGGCGTCCAGCGCCGCCGCGATGGTGAAGGTCTTCATGGTCGACCCCGGCTCGAACGCGTCGGTGATGATGCGGTTGCGCGCGCCCCGCTCCGCCGCGCCGCTGGGATCGTTGGGGTTATAGGAAGGCACCGACGCCATGGCCAGCAGGTCCCCGGTGCGCGGGTCCATCACCGCAGCCACCACTCCCTTGGCGTGATGGCGTTCCTGCGCTTCGGTGATGGCGCGCTCGGTGACGTAGGTCAGGTAGCGATCAACGGTGAGGATGACGTCGCTGCCGGCGCCGCTGCCCGCTTCGCCCATGCCGTCGATGAACAGGTCGCGGCCCAGCGCGTCCCGCACCCCCTGCACCGACGACGTCTGGCCGCGCAAGTATTTGTCATACGCCAGCTCCACGCCATCCAGTCCCCGGCCGTCAGACCCCGAATGGCCCATCACGGTCGCTGCCAGCATCCGGTTCGGATAGAATCGGCGTGGCTCGCGCACGAAACCCATGCCGGGCAGCCCCAGCGCCTTCACCGCCTCGACCTCCTCCGGGGTCACCTTGCGCTTGACCCAGGCGAAGAAGCGCCGCTGAGAAAGCTTTTGCGTCAACTCCTTGCGTTCCAGCCCCAGCAGCCGCGACAGCTTGAGCGCGGCGTCGCGGGGATCGGACAGACGGCGGGGATTGCAATAGATGGAATCAACGTCAGCCGTGGACGCCAGCTCGGCGCCGTTGTGATCCAGGATGCGCCCGCGGCGCGGCGGCAGCTCGATCTCGCGCAGATACTGCTCTTCGGCCATGCCGCGCAGCCGTTCGGATTCGTCCCCCACCTGCAGCCGGTAGGCGCGGCGGACCACGGCCCCGAACAGGATCGCGAAGACCGCTCCGCAGGCGAAGATGCGCACCCGGGTCCACCGTCCCACCACCGAGATCATGGCGTCGCCTTCTTCACCGCGGGAGCACTGTTCACGCCGGCAGCCGAGCGACCTGGCCGACCGGAACCCAGCCGCCAGATCGCATCGGGCGCTGGTGGGCCCATGTTCAACTTGTCGCGCGCGATGGCGATGACCCGACGGGGATCCTTCAGCATGCCGATCTCGATCTGCAGCCGGCGCCGCTGTTCCTCCATTTCGGTGGCGATGCGTCGCTCGCGGCCCAGGTCGTAGGCGACCTCCAGCCCCTTCAGGCGGACGCCCACGTG
>JBDSME010000676.1:0-2954 GCA_039916065.1 Polyangia bacterium | reverse complement strand
CGCCGCCCGTCACGAAAATTATCCGGCGCGCCTGTTCGGGCGACGACGCCATCAACTCGGCGTACAGCTCCATCCCCGTCATCTCCGGCATCATCAGGTCACACAAGATCACGTCAAACTCCTCGTTTGCGCGCAACAAGGCCAGTGCCTCCTGCGCGGTGCTGGTGTAAACCACGTCGTGTTCGCGGGTCAGCGAGCGACGGATGGCCATGGCGACCACCTCCTCGTCGTCGATCACCAGCAGGCGCCCACGCCGGCGCGGCGCCAGATGGGGCGCCGATGCCTCGCGGGGCGACGCCTCCAACACCGTCGCCTGGGCCAGCGGCAGCAACACCGTGAAGGTCGAGCCCTGCCCCACCTTGCTCACAACATTGATGCTGCCGTTCATGGCGGCAATCAAGCGCTGGCAGATCGAAAGCCCCAGCCCCGTCCCCAACCCCGGCGGCTTGGTGGTGAAGAAGGGGGTGAACAGTCTCCGTTGAACCTCCTCGGTCATGCCCACGCCTGTGTCGGTGATCTCAATGGCCACCATGTCGCCCGCCGCCATCCTGGTGCTGACGCGAATCTCGTTTCGCTGTGACTGTCCCTCCGGGATGGCGTGTGTCGCGTTGATGATCAGGTTCAGGAACACCTGCCCCAGCCGCGATTCGTTGCCATCGACCGGGGGCACCGGTCCGAACTCCTTGACCAGCCGGGCCCGGTGGCGGATCTCGTTCCAGGCCATGCGCAGGGTGGAATCCAGCACCGCCCGAACATCCGTGGGACCGGTGCGGTGTTCATCCGCCCGGGAAAACACCTTGAGGTCACGAACAATCAGTCGTACCCGTTCCGCTGCCTCCCGCGCATCCTGCAGGTACTCGACCAGCTCCCGATTCCCGGACTTCTGGGCCAGGTCCACGGCGTCACGGTACGCCAGCTCCAGGTTGGCAATCACCGCCGCCAGGGGATTGTTGATCTCGTGCGCCACCCCGGCCGCCAGGGTGCCCACCGAAGCCATGCGGTCGGCGACGATCAACTGCGCCTCCTCCTGCTTCTGCTGGGTGATGTGTCGGCTGATGACGATGGCGCCGGTGATCAATCCGTCAGCCCGCACCGGCCCGATGCGGCTCGAGAACCAGTCCGTCTTGCCGTCGACCGCGGGCAACATGATCTCGTGGCTGCTCGGTTCACCGGTGGTCAGCACCTGCTGCAAGGCCCGCGAGAGATCCAGGCGGTATTCCGCGGGGATGGCCTCCAGCCAGGGCTTGCCCACCTGATCACCGGTCGTCCGCGGCGGGCTGACGCGGTTGATAAAATGAACGATCCCCTCCCGGTCCAGGCGCACGATGATGTCCGGCGCCTGTTCGGCCAGAGCCTGCCATTCTGCCCGCGATTCGACGGCCCGCCGCTCGGCCGTTTCGCGCTGTTCGAACGCCCGCGCCAGCGCCAACGCCTGGGCGATCTGGCCACCCACCCCCTGAGCAAACAGCAGCCAGTCCTCCTGGTCCAGCTGTTCCCCCGCGGCGATCATCAACAGCGCCCCGATGGCGTGGCCCGCGTGCGCCAGGGGCACCACCATCGCGGCACTTCCGCCGGATCGCCGCAACATGGCCTGCACCGATTCGTCCGCGTACCTGGTCGACGGCAGAATGACGGTGGTTCCGCCCGCAATGATCTGCCGCAGCAACGCCTTATCCCCAAAAAAAGACGGCAGATCATCTGGTTTCCAGGTGACACTGGTTCCGAGCGGTCGCGCCCGAAATTCGCCGTCCGGCTGCAACAGATAGAGGCCCCCCATTGCGATGCCGCCGGCATCGAAGCAAGTGGCCAGCGCCTCCTCCAGCGCGTTCTCGGTGTTCTGATCCTTCAGCACCGCATCGGAGATACCCGCCAGCACCGCCAGCTCCGCTGACAGCGACGAGCAGCGGCGCGCCAGTCCCGCATTCATGGCCACGTGCCGCTCCAGCTGGCGAATCACGCGCTCGGTTCGTTCCTTTTCCAGCTCCGGTAACGCCGCCGCTCGCAGAGTGGCACCCGGGGGCGGTTGCGCCAGCAGGTCGCGAAGGGCCTGGATCAGCTCGCGCTGCTCGGGTGTCCGCAGCACCAGATCGCTGGCGCCGGCACGTCGGGCGAAGTCTCGATCCGCTTCATCGATGTAGCTGGAGGTAACCAGCAGCAAGGGGACACTGGCCAGCCTCGGATCTTGCCGGACGGCCAGGGCCACGCCAAACCCATCGACGATGGGCATGAGGATGTCGGACACGATCACGTCGGGGGGCGCCGCCGTGATGAGGGCGATCGCTTCACGTCCGTCGCGTGCCGTCTGAACCACGAAGCCGAGCTTCTCGAGGCGGAACGCGGTCAACTTCAACTGGGCCGGGTCGTCATCGGCCAGGACCAGCCGCTTGCCCGCACCGAACCGCTCACCCCGCACCTCGGTCGCGGGCAGGTACGCCTCCACCACCGGGATCAATCCCGCGGGATCGATGGGCTTGACAACGATGTCGTCGAACCCGACTGCCGCGATGCGCGCCTCGTCGCTGCGGGACCGGAACCCACACAACGCCAGTACGGCCACTTGATTCCGAGAACACCTGCGCAGCTCCGCCACCAGGGCAAAACCGTCGACATCCGGCAGGACCACATCCTGCAAAACCAACACCGGCTGCTCTCGCGCCACCAGGTCCAGGGCGCTCCGACCGTCGGCAGCCTCGAGAACGCGGTACCCTCTCTTCGCAAGCGCTACACAAACCAGCTTGCGCGTGGTGAGGCTGTCATCCACCACCAGGATCGTGTGTTGCGTCACCTGCTCTCCGGGCGCGGCGCCATGTCCGGCGTAGGGATCATCGGGCTCAGACGCTCCCATTGTCCCTTTTCCTTTGCCCTCGCCACTGCCCCTCTGTCTCCTCGTGCTGTTCAGCCATAATAGAGCTGGTTCACCAACTGTGGTCTTTCGTTACCCCTCGCCACCTTAA